>JAHEZC010000403.1 GCA_023251275.1 Parafilimonas sp.
GATATATCGGTTATTTCCTCGTAAAAATAAAAGCACATCAGAATATACCAAAGGTGATGGATAACATACAATCAAATTGGAACCGATTAACAGAAGGACAACCCTTTTCCTATACTTTTTTTGACCAGGATGTTGCAAAAAGCTATGATGCTTATTTGCGCTGGATGCAGACTGTAACAGTATCCTGCCTTATTGCAATTATAATTGCCTGTATGGGCTTATTCGGGCTTTCAGGTTTGACAACGATGAACAGAATTAAAGAGATCGGCATACGCAAAGTGCTTGGCGCTACAGTGAGCAATTTATTCTGGATGCTGAATAAAAACACTTTAACAATGGCAATCATTTCTTTTATTGTGGCTGTGCCTGTCGCCTTTTTTCTTTTGAATGAATGGCTGCAGAATTTTGCTTATCGAATAAACCTTGATTGGTCATTGTTTGCAATCGCAGGAATCATAAGTGTGGTTACTGCTCTAATAGCTGTAAGCTATCATACTATCCAAACAGCGATTGCAAATCCAGTGAAGAGTTTAAGAACAGAGTAGTTTGATTTGAAAATTTGCAATTTGAAAATGATAAATCAGACATCAACAAATCAGACATCAGAAATCAACTTTTATGTTTAGAAATTATTTTAAAACCGCCTGGCGTAACCTTTTGAAGAATAAAACATTTTCAGCTATTAATATTTCAGGCCTGGCTATAGGTATGGCCGCTTTTCTGCTTATTGTAAACTATCTCCGGTTTGAATATAGTTTTGATGACTTCAATACAAACAAAGGTCATATCTACCGTGTACCAACGATGATTACGGAAACCGGTGGTAAACCACAGACTTTTGCATTTACTTTCCCTGCACTTGCACCTGCAATGAAAAAAGATTTTCCTGAAGTGCAGGAAGCGGTACGTTTCAGAAAAAGATGGGGCGTTGTGCAACATGCGGATCAAAAAATTATTGAGAATGGGATGATCTATTATGTTGATCCATCGGTCTTCAATGTTTTTTCGTTTGAGTTTGAGAAAGGCGCTGCCGCAAACGCCTTTACACAACTGAACGATGCCGTTATCACGCACACAACAGCAGAAAAGTATTTTGGAGCAGAAAATCCGGTTGGGAAAACGCTACATTATGACAATGAAGATTATATTGTGACAGCTATTCTTAAAGACATTCCTGCAAATTCACATTTGCAATTTCATATTCTCCTTAATTACAACAAGTATATACAAATTACTAATGGTGATGCCAATACAAGCTGGGGCTGGAGCGATTTTTATACTTATCTTTTATTAAAACCAGGCGTCAATGTTAACGCATTACAGGCGAAGATGCCTGCATTTGCGCAACGCTATATGGGCGATGATATGAAACAGAATGGCTACGCCTGTTCCTTCCAGCTTCAGCCTTTAAAAGACATTCATACACGTTCAATTTATGATTATGAATTTGATGGAAGCGGTAATCTTTATTTTCTGAAATATCTTGGTATTGCTGCATTAATCATCCTGCTTATTGCGTTGATCAATTATATAAATCTTTCAACAGCACATTCATTGGAGCGGTCAAAAGAGGTGGGTGTGCGAAAAGTTGTTGGCGCTACAAAACTTCAGTTGGTAAGACAATTTCTGGCAGAAACTTTTTTAATAAATGCCTTTGGTATCATCATAGGTTTCTTTCTTTTTAAACTGGCGCTTCCGCAGTTCTCTCAAATCATCAATCAAAATGTAACTGACCTGCAAACCGGTAACCTGCAGTTCTGGGCGATTATTTTTTCAATTTTTATTCTCAGCACTTTACTTGCAGGCTTTTATCCTGCTTTTATTTTATCCTCTTTTCAACCTGTGCAAACACTTAAATCCATATCCGGTTTTACAGGAATAAAAAGGAGCAGAAATTTTCTCAGAAAATCATTGGTGGTTTTGCAATTCGCAGCCGCTATTGTGTTGATTGGAGGAGCCATCGGGTTTTATCGTCAACTGCAGTTCATGAGTCATCGTGATTTGGGTATTGATATAAAGCAAACACTTGTATTGCAGCAAACACAAAATATTGACAGCAGCAAAATAAATGTGGTAGAAGCTGTTATAAACGATTTGCAGAAAATACCGGGGGTTGAAAATGTTACTATTTCCAGTGATGTGCCCGGCAACGAAGTGGGGAGTTCATCAAGTTTCAGGCTTATCAATTCAAATTACGATAAGCGATGCCGGACATTTGGTATAGATGAAAATTTTATTCCTCATTTTGGGTTAACCCTTTTGGCAGGCCGAAATTTTGATAAAGATAAACCTGCCGGCAGCGATACTTCTCAGGTTTTAAACATCATCATTAATGCAACAGCAGCTAAAGTATTTGGGTTTAATAAACCAAAAGACGCCATCAATCAACTGCTAAAATGTGCGGGCTTTACATGTAAAATAATTGGCGTGATGAATGATTATCACCAGCAGTCACTTCAATACAGTTTTGATGCTGTCGTTTATTATCCCGATCGCCATATCAATATGACCAATTTTTCATTAAAACTCAATACAAAAAATCTCACACAGGTAGTAAACCAGGCAAAAAAAACATGGAGTGCAGCCTTTCCTCAAAGCCCGCTGCAATTTTTCTTTCTTGATGAATATTTCAACAGGCAGTACAACAGCGATCAACTCTTTTCCACCATACTTTGGTGGTTCACCACACTTTCCATTATTGTCGCCAGCCTTGGCTTACTTGGTCTTTCACTTTATACTGTTGCAAAAAGAACAAAAGAAATAAGCATCCGCAAAGTTCTCGGCGCATCTGTATTTGAGATAACCACACTCATCACAAAAGACTACTTCAAACTTATCATCTATGCAGGCGTGATGGCAATACCTGTTGCATACTTCCTGTTGCAAAACTGGTTGAAAGATTATGCGTTTCATATCACCATCGGATGGTGGTTTTTCTTTTTGCCCTTATTACTGATCCTGGGTATTGCCTTGCTAACAGTGTCTTATCAATCTGTAAAGGCTGCTTTTGCCAATCCAGCCAAAAATCTTCGGACAGAATAGCTTGTCGCATTACGTACAAATTCGTACACAAAGTGTTCGTTTTCGGACACCTTGTTTTTTTACATGAGGTTAATCCATTTATTCACAAAGGCTTTCAACATTGGCATAAGCGTTGGGGAACTTTTATTACAAGCCATACCTGTGTTTATAAAAAAGCGGTAAAGCCAGGCAAAGTGAAAAATAAAATTCTTTAAAATAAATCTTATTAATAATTGAACACATCCAACAAAAGAATGCTTTTCAAATTCCTTAAACAGGACAAGGAGATGCTATGATAAAAAATTATTTCAAAATCGCGTGGAGAAATTTATTCCGGAATAAAGGCTTCTCCGTAACAAACCTTTCAGGGCTTTCCATTGGCATCACTTGTACCATATTAATTTTTTTATGGGTGCAGGATGAACTTGCTTATAATAAGTTTCATACAAACTATGGCAGCATTTACCAGGTAATGGCTAACCGCGATTTTAATAACCAGGTGTTCACAGATCAAAACATGGTTTTGCCCTTTGCCGGTGCAATCGAAAAAGGAATTCCGCAGGTAAAACATGCAGTGGTTACTACACACAGGCAGTCACATATTCTTACTTATGGCGATACAAAATTGAAGAAACAGGGTTATACCGTAAGTGAACATTT
>JAHEZC010000404.1 GCA_023251275.1 Parafilimonas sp.
GCCCACCATATTGCAGCTTCTTTTTCCGCCTGTGTTAATACTTTTTCTTTTTCATATACCTGGATAAATTGGTTATAGTAGGGCGAACCCTGTGTTGAATCGAATGGAATAAATGCTGGCGCTGCAATGGAGGAATTGGCAACTAAAAAAGTGCGGTTTTGTCCCCAGTGCGGATGCAGCGGAAAATGGGTGAACGATTGTGCATATAGTGGCGGCTGCCAGCATCCGGGCTTTTGTGCAAAGACTAATGTCTTATCAAAATTGTTTAAATAACCACGATGGCCACCATCTGTTTTTGACCATTCAAAAATGGCTTGGGCAATTTTTTTCCCATATTCAATTGACCTGCTGACTATAGTATCATTGCCAATTGCTTTTTCAAAAATTATTTCATAATGATGTTCGAGTGAATCAATTTTCGCTTTATTGATATCTGATGTCTGAATATAAATATTGCGCAGGATCTCGGCCTGGCCTGCATTTAAAGCCATTTGCCAGTTGAAAGCGAGCCCTTTTTCGGGTACAGGCAAATTGCCTAATCCATTTAATTGAGGTGCCACTGATTGATATTCGGGATAACCATTCACAACAGATTCATACATGGTTAAGCCGATATACCCGAAGCAACGCGATGCAAAAGTAGGGGAGTTGGCAGGTGTATTTTTAGTAATATAAGTGGTCATATCAGCCCAGGCAGTTGCCAGTTCATAATCTTCCGGCAATTTTTCTTTTTCCTGTTTGCATGATGAGAATAGCGTAACTAAAATTGAACAGGATATTATAATTAATTTATTGATTATCCGGATGAAGGAACCAATAGTTAATTTGAACCACATAGTCACAGTAGAAACATAGTTCTTCACATAGAAACCTATGTGTTTTCTTCTGCTGTGCTCTATGTTGCTATGTAGTTCCGCCATAAGGTTGTGATATGCGGATAGTCAATATTAATTTCATAAATCTTGTCCGTTTCATTTTTTTTGTTTCTTCATAGAATAGGCAATTAATTGTTGGCCGCAAATGCCAAAATAAATTTTATCCCTGATCTGTACGCAGCTTCTTACATCTCCCCGGATTTTAAATCCTGATTCAGTTTGATTGATGTACTTAAAATTTCCCTTGCCATCACCGGCAAGTAAGACCCCATAATTTGCATCAAATTTTCCAAGCCTTATTTTTGTAAAGCTGTTATTACCGCAGAGAAGCAGGTCAGTATATCCATCACCATTAAAATCTATCGTGTCAATCGTATAAACCGGTGAATATTGCACCTGTATCGGTAATTCTTTTAGGTCAAACTTTCCGGATGCATTGCTGATAAAGCATGAAGTAGCAATATGACTTGCAGTAAGATGGCCGGCATCTTTTAAATCTTTCGGTTTAAAAAGATCTTCCATGGTTATGTCTGCATAACTTTTAAAATCAGCAAACCGTTTGCGCATAGCAGGAAGCTGCCCCAGCAATTCATCACGTGTAATGAAAGGGTATCTTTTATCCTGTATGTAAAAAGAAAATATCGGATCAACAGAACCATTTTTATCAAAGTCTTTATAGTACATTTCAAGGGGCTCTTTTTCTGATGCTTTGAATTGCGTGTTTAATCCGAAGTTTCCGATAATGAGATCGGGATGTTTATCTCCGTTAAAATCGCCAATAGAAATTTTGTTCCACCAACCTGTATAATTTTTATCAAAATAGCTGATAGTCCTGTTAACCAGTTTACCATTTTCATTTTTAAAAACAGTTACAGGCATCCACTCACCAATAATTACCAGTTCATTTTTATTATCCAGGTCAAGATCAACCCATACTGCATCTGTGATCATTCCTGCCTTGGAAATTTCAGGACAAACATTTTGCGTCTGATCAGTAAAATTTCCTTTGCCATCATTCATCAGAATATAGCTCGCAGGTATTTCAGGGTATCTTCCCGGAACTACTCTGCCTCCGACAAAAATATCCGGGAAACCATCTCCATTTATATCCTGTATGCGAACGCATGATTTGCTGCCTTTTATTGAAGGAAGACCTGTACTTCTTATAAAGTCGTTATTGCCTTGATTTAAATAAAGCCTGTCTTGCAATAAATCATCTGAAGGATTTAAGTAGTTATATCCGCCGGAGGCAATATAAATATCCGGAATTCCATCTCCATTGGCATCAAAGACTGCAATGTCTGCATCCGTAAAAGCTTTGTCTGTTTCAAAGGCAGTTATATTTTTTGAAATGAATGATCCGTTTTTTTGTTGCAGAAAAAGTGCTGTTGATTGCCCGGCTGCACCGCCAATAATCATATCTTCGAGGCCATCTTTATTCATGTCATATTTGAGCATACATGGCCCGCTAAAAGAAAGCTGGCTGATGAGCAAAGTCTGCCTGTTAAAATCATTAATATTTGTATCAAGATTTTCTGTATAAGTAAGCGGCGCTTTTATTTCTTCAAATAAAGGAGTATTGTGTTTCGGCAGAGAAAATTTTTCAACAGCATCTTTTTCTGTTAGCTTCAAAATCTGGTCTGCATTTACATTAAATAATTTCTGCACTTTACCACTTGCCCATGTGATGATCAGTGAATCAATTTTTACTGTATTTCCTAATCCAAAATGCTGTGTTGTTGAAACGCTGGATAAATATCCTCTTGCCGGATTTTGTTCGACACGTTGCATTTTGCCATTGCTGTAAATTTTTATTACAGCGCCAATTCCCTGTTTGTTTCCACCTTCGCCTGTAAGTTGCAAGCTCAAATAATGATTGTGATTGAGTTTTTGTGATTCGTTCCTGTAAATAAATGCAGGTTGATTGATGTTATTTACAACAAGATCGAGGTCACCGTCATTATCGAGATCAGCATATACAGCGCCGTTACTATTGGAGTGCTGGTTTAAACCCCAACTTGCAGATTTGTTTTCAAAAGTGTTGCCTTCTTCATTTTGAAAAATATAATTCACCACATTTGACGATGGCATTTGTTTGATGATATCCATCACATCCTCCCGCTTAAGCCTGCCTTTCGTTTCAGTATATTGATTCATGTAATTGATGAAATCAAGATTTGTATAATCCCTGAAATATCCATTGCTGACAAAGAGGTCTTTCCACCCGTCGTTATCATAATCTGCAAAAAGTGCAGCCCAACTCCAGTCTGTGTTTGAAATCCCTGCGATTTGTCCCGTCTCACTGAATGTGCCATTGCCATTATTCAACTGCAGCATATTGCGCATATACTGATAATAGAATCCACTTCTCACATTAAGGTTAAACTTATCAAGGTTATCCGGTGCAAGCAATAGTTTCTGCCTGTGATTGTCTTCAGGCAGCATGTCGAGTGTAAAAATATCGGTGTGATCATCATTGTTGATATCAGCAACATCGTTGCCCATAGAAAACTGGCTTGTATGTACAATACTGTTTTGAATTTGATTGGTAAATGTGCCGTTCTTATTGTTGATGTATAAAAAATCAGGAACAGCATAATCATTCGACACATAAAAATCCGGCCAGCCATCTTCATTAAAATCGGCTATTCCCAACCCGAGCCCGTAACTTAATTCAGATCCGTTGATACCTGCACTTACTGTTACATCCTGAAATTTACCATTGGTTTGTTTAAACAACCGGAGACCTTTTTCAGGATTGTCTTGTTTGAAAAGATTGGCGGTAGCCTCAATATTAAGAA
>JAHEZC010000405.1:0-1241 GCA_023251275.1 Parafilimonas sp.
TTGCGAATATCATCGGGAATTACTGCAGCATCTTTTTTAAACACAATGTTGTAGCTTGATTCTTTAATATTGGCTTTTACAATTTCCACACTGTTCATTTTAACCAATGCCTGGTAAATCGCCTTGGAACACATAGAGCAGGTAAGTCCGCCTGCTGTCACTGTTGCTCTCGTTATCTGGGCATCAACCTGTGCGAATACAAATATCATCGGCAGAAAAAACAAAACCTTTTTCATAAAAAAATTTTTGAATGTTCAAACAATATCTCTCAGGTCAGCTTTTCTTACAGCATTTTGCATCCTTGTCTTTACAGCATGATGCATCATCTTTTTTGCAGCAGTTCATTGTATCGCCATTATCCATTTTCATGGATGTTGAATCGTGATCATGATTATGATCCGGCCTTTCATACTGACAGCACTTATCCAGTTTTTTATAGGCTGATTCAGTTGCTTTTACATCCTGTGTGTCATAACCAACTGAAGCGATCTTTTTCTGAATATCCATATTTGAAGTCTTTGATGCATCGTAGCTCACTGCCAGCATTTTTGTTTCATCGTTCCAGTATGCAGTTGCAGCGCCTGCTGCTTTCGCTGCTTTTTCAATCTTCATCTTGCACATATCGCAATTGCCCCAGACTTTTATAGAATCGGTTTTTGTTTGTGCGAAAGCCAGGAGAGAAATAAACGTAAATGCCATTGAAAGCATTAAATATTGCGTTTTCATAATAAGTGATTTTAAATGATTAATTGACCACCCGAACGATGCAACCAATAATTAATCTGAACCACATAAAGTACATAGAAACATAGCTTTTCACATAGTTATCTATGTGTTTTCTTCTATTGTGTACTATGTGGCTATGTGGTTCCGTCATAAAGTTGCTATATGCGGATAGTCATAAATGATTAAGAATATTTATCGTCTTAAACCCGTACGATTTGAATGGATGGATAAGAAGCCCATGGCTCCTTTTGGCTATAGTGTGAAAGTATGCATCGTGATGCTGCTTATATGCAGATAAGCAGGAATATCCATGCTCCATGCATACATAAAATACACACACTTACAATGATATCAAATTCTGAAAACGCAGTTCTTAATAAATATTCCGGATGGAGATAATAAAGGAGGCGGATTGTTCAGATTCTGGTTAGATTTTTTATTCTGCTGATAAGCATCCTCAAAAAAAGAATGGGTGTTTACAGTGGCGGGTTGTGCATGAAAGTTCACGTCAATTG
>JAHEZC010000405.1:1251-3670 GCA_023251275.1 Parafilimonas sp.
CTGCAGTTCATCTTTACAACAACCCTGCTTTGTCTTTGCACCGCACTTACTGCATTCATCCTTGCCTGCCACTTCAATTTTTACTGATGCAATTTTATCCATGCAGTAATGAATGTTTACCGCAAGGCCGGTAGAAAAACTCAAATACAAAATGGCTGATATGGCTGCAACAATTCGATTCATGCAGGTGCAAAAATAGAGAAGATAAAAGGATAAACAGATTTGCTTTGAAAGAATTTTTGTTAAAGGTGTGGGATCAGTTTACAAAACTCCACCAGATGCCAAACCGAAACCACATTGATCGTGCCGGATAATGAGGAGCCGTAAAATTATAATGAGTAAATCCAATGCCTTTATCGGAATTGGCAAGTGTATTCAGGTTTTCGAGTCGCAAAAATCCTTTAAAGCTTTTAATACGGAAGTTGAAGAACGCATTTATATCAGGACGATTCGTGATGGTCTGCTGATCCTGGAAAAAGAATTGGGCGCTGAAAGGCGAATAATTATCTGCCTTATAAGCACTGTAATACCTTGTTTCAATCCCGGTTGATAAAAAAAGATTTTTATAAAAATTTCCTTCGAAAGCAATCCTGTTACGTGTGAAAATAAACGGCACATTTACCGGGGGATTTCCTGCTGCCTGCTGCACATGCAGTTCCGCAAACCATATCCAATGCTTGCCAAGCCTGAATGTTTTATCAGCGCCGACGTGTAAAATATTGAACAAGGTTGATTCCTGTTTTGACTCATAAAAATTATCGAAATAGACATAATTGGTGATTGCATAATATTCACCCGTCAATGTTAAAGCGAGAGAAGGAATTTCTATATCAGCAAACAGCCTTGAAATATTTTCCTTTTTAAAATCACCATCCGGAAAGGCAGGGAAAGAAGAAATAACCTGGCTTGCTACAAACGATGGTGTGCGGTTTACATTCTGAAAACCGACTTCAAATGAACCATCTCTTTTGCCCAGTAATTTCTTTAAACTGATAAATGCCGAGTAATCGCCTGCATAGTCTCCGGTTGCATAAAATTGCCCTTTGGCAATTATATCCCAACGCTTATTGCGTGTACGGTTGCGGTATTCGCCCGCCGCATAGATGTTGTTGTAATTTTTCACATAAGGATAAAACTCGCCGCGAATGATTTCATAACCTGCTCCCAATTTTAAAAACTGGTTGAGGTTATTTTTTTCAGGATAAGATATAATGCTGAAATCATTGGTCAGGTTTTGCCAGTTATCGTTATACGTAATCGTATCATTCGATAAAATGAAACGATAGAATTGATAATAATCTTCTGCATTCGGCGCTTTATCCTGAAAGGTATAGCTGTTCCTGGAATATTTGATGGAATGCTGCAGCCTTATGCGCGGATAAAATAATTTGTAAGTAATGGTATCCTGCACCAATGAATCTTTCTGGCCGAAATCATAATACTGCCGGAAGAAAAAAGTGCTCTCATTGTATGAATTTCCTGTGGTGATATTCGTATTGAAGAAATTGCGGGAAGATGTTGCGCTGCTTCCCAGCCTGGTTTCTGCTTCAAAAGGATCATTCAGCGAAAGGCTATCCAGTTTATTATCATCCTGCAGGCCACCGTTTTCCGCGGACCGCAGCTTGTTGTTGATATAAATAAAATAATTACCGTATCGTTTATTTTTGCCCTGGTAAAATGTGTTAACGCGGATATTATTATGGCTGGTATTCTGGCTTTTAAATGCGCCGGGCGAATTAATAAACCGGAATTCAAAAGTAAAATTCAGGTTACTTTTCCTGTTTTGGGTAGTGATAATATTTACCATTTGTTCGCCTTTGCCACCTATCAGATAGCCCAGTTCAGTATAAGGTCTAGTGGTCTGAAAAAATTTTGTATTCTCGACTGTGAAGTTATAGATATCATACGCATGAAACCCCGCATCCCAACCGGGTTTCATGTAAGGACGGAATATAAGCGAATGGGCGGCGCTTCCGAAATTGCCCAGATCGGCATAATAATAAGGAATGGGAAAGCGTGCATAAAAATCTCCGATACTTGAATCTAATTTTCTAACCTGGGTAGAATCAAAATAGCGAAAGCTGATCGTAATAGAATCCGCCAGCGGATCGCGGTGCTGCAGGCTGAGGTTGGTGGTATCTTTTTTGATCGGCCTGCCCTGGTTGTCGTAACCGATATTGCCTCTCGATGTATCCAGTAATGGCCTGTTTATCTGCGCCAATGCAAAAAAACTATGCATCAGCAAAAACAGGATAAACCCGGTATATGTCAGTCTTTTTTTACAATCCATGAAAATTGCAATGGTGCAAAGTAAAATGAAAGCTGTGAATGAAAGTATAAATTGCTATCCTCCCCTGTCATTGCCACTTGTCTTTCCGTTTATGTAGCATTTAAAATCGTCATGCCTGTTCGTTGTTCC
>JAHEZC010000406.1 GCA_023251275.1 Parafilimonas sp.
GATGCTGCCGGGCCGAAACGAACTTCTTTTCCTTCCATGCTTCCCAGGGGTTGTGAAATTCCCAGTTTAGCAATTTCATAATTGCCGTGCATTTCATTATATACTGCATTAAAAAGCAAGAGTAAAAATCCAACGG
Organism: Parafilimonas sp.; assembly: GCA_023251275.1. GTDB lineage: Bacteria > Bacteroidota > Bacteroidia > Chitinophagales > Chitinophagaceae > JAHEZC01. Next base: position 137 of record JAHEZC010000406.1, read on the forward strand.
TCATCACTCCAAAAACCATCCAGGCAAATCTTTTCCTTTTCAATATATAACCCAATGCAAACACCATTGCAATGGGAATTAAAATAATACATATATCTTCAACAATGTTGGTAAAGTAGTTCGGGTTTTCTAACGGATGGGCAGAGTTGGGTCCATAGTAACCACCACCATTTGTTCCTAATTGTTTAATAGCTATCATGGCGGCAGCAGGCCCACGGCTTACATTTACAGTATCGCCCTGCATGGAAATATATTGTGCCTTGCCTTCAAAGTTCATCGGTGTGCCGTTAAAAGCAAGTATCAATGCGACAACAATTGCCAGTGGCAATAAAATTCTTGTACATGATTTTACCAGGTAGCTATAAAAATTGCCAAGCTTATCGGTTGTTCTTTCTTTCATGGCCCTGAATACAACAGCACAGGCTGCCATGCCTGTTCCTGCACTGATGAATTGAAACAGCATTAATGTCAACTGGCCGAGGTATGAAACACCGGTCTCACCTGAATAGTGTTGCAGGTTGGTATTGGTAACAAAGCTTGTTGTAGTATTGAAAGCAAGATCGGCCGTCATAGATGAATTACTATCGGGATTGAGCGGCAACCAGCCCATGTTCATCAGCACAACCATGGATAAAACAAACCAGGCAAGATTGATAGTAAGCATTGCGACCATGTGTTGTTTCCAATCCATTTCTTTAACCGGATTTATTCCACCCAGTTTGAAAAACATTTTATCAAGCGGGTTTAGCAAACGATCAATCCATGTCTTTTCTCCTTCATAGACTTTGCCTATATACCTTCCTAACGGAATAGCGAGTAAGACAGTAAGCAGGTACATGAATACTATGCCTGAGATTTCTGTGGCCATAATGTGTCCAATTTGTAATGATTAAAATTTTTCCGGTTTTACCAGTACATAGCACAGGTAGATAAAAACCAGGATCGAAATAATGAATAGAAATATCATAACTTAAATTTTTTCAAACCAATCAATGAATTTGTATAACAGGGCAAAAATTATAACGCCGGCGAGATAAAGAATTAATGTGAGCATATTTTACTTTTTTAAGTCTGTCAGAACAAAATTTTGAATTTCACAATGATGAGGTAAATTAAAGCCAGGGCTATTAACCATGATATAAGAATAATAACTGCTACTCTGATATTTAATTTCCGGTTTTTCATTTTGCCTGTCATATCAATGATTAATGCCGCAATCATGATCTCGCATAGCTAACAGGGATAATGATATGCACTTTAATTTTTCATCAATTCTTTTAAAGAGATTTGCATATTTTTCCCTTGTATTGATAATGCCGTACCAATTTTGATTTTAATGCCAATCTTTCGGCTGAAATGCAGTGCAGGAGCGAATTCTATCGTAATGAACAGGAAAAAGCCATGACAATCATCAGCGGGGAACCTGATTAAAATGAAAAGGTGATTTTCAAAATGAAAGGGTTTATTATTCTTTGCTATAAGCGATGCCGTAATCTTCTATTTTCCGGTAAAGAGTGGTCAAACCAATATTAAGTAATCTTGCGGCTTCTGTTTTGTTGCCTTTAGTGTAGTTCAGCACTTTTTGTATATGGAGTTTTTCAGCGCTTGCAAGTTCAAATGCAGAAAGAGCTCCGTCAGTTGTTTTTGAAACATGTTGCATTTCATAAGGAAGCAGGTCAATCGTCAGTGTATTACCATCGGCTAAGATCACGCTTCGCTCAATTACATTTTTCAGTTCACGGATATTGCCTCTCCATTCATGCTGCAGCAATGTTTTTATAAAATCCTTTGATATTTCCGGTATATGCTTATTGGTTTTATCAGCATATTGTTTCAAAAAAAATTGTGCAAGCAAGGGGATATCTGTTTTACGTTCACGAAGCGATGGCAATTGAATCATAAAGACATTTAACCTGTAAAATAAATCTTCACGAAATTTTCCTTTCACTACATCCTGATGCAGATCGCGGTTTGTGGCAGCAATGATTCGTACATTGACTTTCGTGGGTTTGGAATCACCCACTTTTATGAACTCATTTGTTTCCAGTACACGCAGCAGTTTGCTTTGAAGTTCAACCGGCATTTCACCGATCTCATCGAGAAACAAAGTGCCATTGTTGGCTTCTTCCATCAAACCCTTTTTATCTTTGGTTGCCCCGGTAAAAGCTCCTGCTTTGTGCCCGAATATTTCATTCTCCAGCAACTCCCTTGCAAATGCGCTGCAATTGATGGCGAGAAAATTCTCCTCTCTTCTTTTACCATTGTAATGAATTGCCTGGGCAAACACTTCTTTACCAGAACCAGTCTCACCAAGCAGTAATACCGTAGCATCGGTAATCGAAACTTTTTTTGCCAATGCGATGGCGTCGTGGATTATGGGTGAATGTCCGATGATACTTTCAAATGAATACCGCATGCCAAGCCTTTGTTCCAACAGGCGCACTTTTCTTTGCAACTGAACTTTTTCAACTGCGCGGTTTAACAATGGTATTATTTTATCATTATCATCACCTTTGATGATATAATCAAAAGCGCCTTTCTTAATAGCAAGCACCCCATCGGCAATATTGCCATAAGCAGTGAGTACAATAATTTCCGCTTCAGCCTGCAACTGCTTAATAGCCGAAATAAATTCAACACCATTGCAGTCGGGTAATTTTACATCGCATATAACCACTTCCACTGTTTCTTTCTCAAGAATTTTTCTTGCTGATTTCAGATTGGCAGATTCCAAAACGGTAAACCCTTCAAGCGCAATGATGCGTTTTAAAAGGCTGCGCAGCTTTTCTTCATCATCAATAATCAGGACTGTATGCATGCAACAAATGAAAAGTAAAAGTAGAAAATAGAAATTATCTTTTATCAGTCCTGCAATTATATACCATGAAATAAAAAAAGTTGATAAGAACTCTTATCAACCTGTTACCTCATTCAACTTCTCAACCCGTTCAACTTCTCAACCTACCCGGGTATCCTTGAAATATATTTTTCTATTTCCTTTATCTGATCAACAACCTGTTTTGTAGTCGGCTTGCATGCTTTGGCCTTCCTGAAATAATCTTTTGCCGCACGGAATTCTCTTTTGTTCATGAATATCTGGCACATGCTCAAGTAAGCAACTGCTTCACTTTCTTTATCGGGAATACCTATGCGAATGGCAGCGCGGATATAACTCTCACCATTTTTAAAATCACCTTTCTGCAAAGACATCATACCAAGCTGCAATTTATTGGCGCCCTCCGCTTCAGGCATGGGTGCGCCCAACTGGCTGCTTTTTTTAAGATGTTTTTCCGCAGCATCAAAGTCCTGCCGCATCATGGCAAGGTTACCCTTTAATGTATAATAAGTGGACCGAACAGGCTTGTACATTAAACCGGGAAACCAGATAGATTTCAGGATTTTCTCCACTTCTTCCACATTACCCTGCTCCATGGGTTCCTGCACCAACCGCAGCGGGCCAATAAAAAAATTAGTGAAAAGTCCTATAACTCCAACAAAATATAATGGAAAAGTTGG
>JAHEZC010000407.1 GCA_023251275.1 Parafilimonas sp.
AATCAATAAGCATTGTTTTATCAATGGAATAGTGATTAATCACTTGCAATTGAAAAAGAAAAGCCTCGAAACAGAATTTCTTGAGCTTACGAATAGCTGAAATATATGATGAACCTGCTAAAAACAGAATGGCTGAAAGTAAAGAACTACCGCACATTCTGGATATTGGTCATACTCTACCTGGTGAGTATTTGGGGAGCCAATTATATCGCTTATACCATACAGGAAAAAATTTACACCGCCAAAGAGGCCGGTAATGTAGCCAATATGATATTGGGCAACAGGCCATATTCCTTTCCAAAAGTTTGGCAGATGACATCCAATGTGAGCAGCTATTTGCTTTTTATTGCAGGATTGCTGATGATCATCCTTGTAACGAATGAATACTCATTTAAGACACATCGCCAAAATATTATTGATGGATTAACACGCACGCAATTTATTGTTACAAAACTCGCGTGTGGCAGCATCATTGCATTTGCATCCACTGTGCTTGTTTTTTTAACGGCATTATTTTTTGGTTCATTGCAAAATGTTGCAGAGATAAGTTTTGAGGGTATTCAGTTTCTTCTTTATTTTTTCCTTCAGGCACTCAGCTATACATGGATGGCGATACTTTTCGGTCTTATTTTTAAAAGAAGCGGGATTGCCATCGGAATATTTTTTCTTTACACCCTTGTGATAGAAAATGTGCTGGCCCTTATACTTAACCGCGTAGTGCCAACCTCATCATTTATAAATGGGCTCGGTAATTATCTTCCGATAGAAAGTACAGACCAGCTTTTACCTACACCTTTCCTGGAAAATGCAAAGAGAGAACTCGATATAAGGGAAGTAAATACGACGCTTCAGTTGATCATTGCCCTGTTTTATCTCGCATCTTTTTTTCTGGTATCAAAAAGAAAATTTGAAACAGATGACCTGTGATGCAAAAATTATTGACGCTGCAAAAATATTCCGGGAAATACGGTTAAAACATTAACCTTTTCTATAAAGCTCATTTAATGCGGCATCAATTGAGGGAAACAGGAATTGAAATCCGGCAGATTTTATTTTTTCTGCACTCACCGTAGCACTTTTCAATACTTCAATGCTCATTTCACCTATTACTAATTTTAAAAGAAATGATGGCACATATAGAGGAATGAAATATTTTCCCCTGAGCAATTTCGCCAATGACAGCATCAGCTTTTTATTCGTTACCTGTTGTGGCGCAACTGCATTAAATACGCCGTTGATATTATTTTCAATCGCATATATGTAGATACGGCAAAGATCATCAATGTGTATCCAACTGGTCACTTGCCGGCCATTCCCCAAAATAGCTGCGATACCAAATCTTAAAGGTTTTTTAAATTCTATCAAAGCTCCTTCATCATTACTCAATACTATACCTGTTCTTAAGATCACCAGGCGTTTGCCTTGTTGCTTTACCGGCTGAATGCTTTCTTCCCATAAGCTGCAGGTTTCACCTAAAAAATTTTTATTCGCAGGAGCATCTTCTGTAAACCCGGATTTTTTACTTTCTATTGTATCCCCGCCATACCATCCGATAGCAGATGTACTGATGATTACTTTTACTTTATTCTCAGTTTCCTTTAAAATTTTCACAAGCAGCAAAGTGCTTTTCGTTCTGCTTTCAACTATTTCTTTTTTACGTTTACCGGTCCATCTTTTTTCTGCAAGATTGGCTCCTGCGAGGTGAATAATATAATCCGCTTTCGCAATCGCTTCTTTATTAATTTCTCCTTTTCCAATATTCCAATATGCGAACTCAACAGTTGCACCTTTATTTTTGACATTTTTAAAAATATCATTGAGTTTATGATCTGTATATGAAAATTGGCGGGATAATATAATCACATCATAACCCTTTTCTGCAAGCATTTGGGTCAGGTGCGTGCCGATCAGCCCGGTACCACCGGTAATCAAAACTACAGGCATACTTTATTGTTGAATACAAAGTAATGCAATTTCAATTTTACTTGTAAATGATGAGTAATAACAGCATGAGAACTGGCAAGAAAAAGAAAAAATCGGCTCTGCTGAATATTAATAACCTTATTTTATGGAGAAGAAAAATCTGTCTAACTGATCTTTTCGACCTGCATATAATTTAATTCCACAGGAGTTGAACGTCCGAAAATTTTCACGGTCACTTTCAGTTTTTTCTTTTCATCATTCACTTCTTCAATTACACCATTGAAATCATTGAAAGGTCCTTCGATTATTTTAATAGTTTCGCCAACAATGAATGGTTCGCTCATCGTTACGCCCTGGTCATTCATTTCATCTACCTTGCCGAGCATCTTATTTACTTCCGCCTTGCGCAATGAAATGATATTTCCCTTTGAACCTTTGCCATCAGTAAGAAAATGCATGATGTTGCTCACATTGCTGATATGATGAATCACTTCATCCGTAAGTTTACCTTCCGCTACTTCCAGCATTACATACCCGGGGAAATAATTTTTCTCACGCATTACTTTTTTCCCGTTTTGCACTTTATACACTTTCTCCATGGGCAAAAAAACCTGCTTGATAATATCTGTCCACCCGCTCTTGGCAAGATCCTTATCAAGGTATTCTTTCACCTTTCTTTCTTTGCCGCTTACCACACGCAGGACATACCATTTTGTTTCCGGTTGTTGAGTTGTTGCTGTTTCCATTTTCATGAGTTAAACAAAGAATAAATAAGCTTCAGCAATTGGCTGCTGGCGAAATCCATTATGGCTACCATAGACATTATAATAAGAGTGGCTATTAAAACAATCACAGTTGACTGTTGCAATTGCACCCAGGAAGGCCAGGTAACTTTTTCAAGCAGCTCATGATATGAGTCCCTGATATATGCTGATACTTTATTCATAATTTTCAAATTAATTGCACGGGCAGAGAGATTCGAACTCCCATCAACGGTTTTGGAGACCGCTATTCTGCCATTGAACTATGCCCGTAAAATACTTATACCCTGTCCGAACTCTCATCAATCCCGTCGTGAATGACGGGACTATGAACTATACCTGTAGAAAGCTAAAAGCTATCCCGGAGACCTTCGGGACAGCTTTTATGAATACATTGCAAGGTATTGCTTTAAAAATTTCGCCAGCTATAGCTAAATGATAAAAGCATTTAAGCCCGCAACATTTATTTTATAATCTCAGTAACCTGGCCTGCACCAACGGTACGGCCACCTTCTCTTATAGCAAATTTTAACCCTTTTTCCATCGCGATAGGTGCAATAAGAGAAACAGTTAATCCAATATTATCACCCGGCATTACCATTTCAGTGCCATCTGGCAACTTCACTTCGCCTGTGACGTCAGTCGTACGGAAATAGAACTGAGGTCGATATTTGTTAAAGAACGGGGTATGGCGACCACCTTCTTCCTTACTCAGCACATACACTTCACATTTGAAATCAGTATGGGGAGTAATGCTTTTCGGGGCGCAAATAACCATACCGCGGCGGATATCTTTCTTTTCAATGCCACGCAGCAATAAACCCGCATTGTCACCAGCCTGGCCTTCATCTAACAGCTTCTTAAACATTTCAACACCGGTTACCACAGAATTTAATGGTTCAGGAATCAAGCCTACAATTTCAACCCCTTCACCTACTTTGACCTTTCCGCGCTCAATACGGCCCGTA
>JAHEZC010000014.1 GCA_023251275.1 Parafilimonas sp.
CGACTGATGGAAAATGAAGTAATAATTCATATCTCCAATCAGCTTTTATCATTAACTTTTTACTTACGAAACATTCAAAACCTGCTGCCGCAGTGAAACCAATGCCAAATTTGGTTTCAGGTTTATCAATAGTATTATTATAAAAGTTAAGTGAGCCAGAACCTTTTTTATAATCGAAACTAATCCCTGCATCAAAATAGGGTTGTATTATTCCTTTAGTAAAATTATGCTGAATGCTTAGCGGAAGACTGATGATATCCGTCCTGACATGTTCCGTTTTTTTGTTCCCTGCATAATACACATCCACCTGGTCTGTTTTGTAATGCCTCATAAAATTCAGGCCGATATTTAATGATGTCTTTTCATCAGATGAAGGAATCATAAATCTTAGCATAATTCTGCCCGTAAGTTCATAACTATCTCCTAAAGGAATTCCGCCGGCAAAAGCATATATGTGAATTTTCGTTACAGGTTTTTTATAAAGAATCTCGTTTAAATACCCTGGAGACAAACAATTATTAAGCAAATTCATATAGTTCAAAACCTCCATTTCATCATAAGATAAATTTTCAATCTTATTTTTCAAATTTCCACATTTGGCAGAAAGAAAAAGCAATTGATTCCTGTAATTTCCTTTTTCTTTCATCTCACCAAGGTTTGTCAGTTCGTCGTCATAAAGCAAATAAGTATTGTTTTCTCCGGCAATTACAAAATAGCGCCGGTCATTTTTATTGAACGAATATAGCTTGTAATATCCTTTCACTAAATATCTCGCAAAATGTTCGTATTCTTTTTGGTCGGCAGGATTAGTGTAATGTATCCTTTCAAAAACATTCCCCTTTTCAAATCCAAAAGCCATAATATCTTTAACAGATAATATTTGTTCGGTGGAAGATAAATTATCCTTCCTGAAAGTAATATTTTTCATCAGGTTGGCTTCTATGTCTTCTTTTAAATATCCTTGTAGGGTATCTCCAATATTATTGACTGTGAATCCTGGTTTGAAATTGTTTTGGCAAAAGCAAATAGCTGGAACAAAAATAAAGAACAGAGGTGAAAAGATACGCATGGAAGTTAGTTTAGGCGAGAATGAAGTTTTAAACGAATATATATATTTTTTTTCAGAATTCAAGACAAAATTTTTCCCGGCTGAAATTATAGCGATTGTATCGTTTTGAAAACCTTTCTATGCAGAATTTATTTCACAATTCGCTTGCTCTTGCAAGGACACTAGATTCAAAAGATGAATTGTCAGAATTCAAACAACAATTTTATTTTCCCGTTTACAATGAAAAAGAAGTAATCTATTTCTGCGGCAATTCTCTCGGTCTGCAACCAAAAAATGCGGGAACAGCTATCCAGGCCGAATTGCAGAGCTGGCGCGACTTAGCGGTGAAGGGATATTTTCATGGCGCAAACCCCTGGCTGTATTACCAGGAATACATGAAACCCTCGTTGGCAAAAATTGCAGGAGCATCAGAAAATGAAGTAACAGTAATGAATGCCTTAACTGTGAATTTGCATTTGATGATGCTGAGTTTTTACAGGCCGTCAAAAGAGCGCTATAAGATTTTGATGGAGTCAGGAGCTTTCCCGTCGGACCAGTATGCAGTGGAAACGCAGGCAAAACATCACGGCTTTAATCCTGGCGATGCGATCATAGAAATTTCGGCGCGTGAAGGAGAAAAAATTTTGCGTGAAGAGGATATTGTGGATGCAATTGGGCAGCACAAAAATGAATTGGCACTGGTTTTTTTTGGCGGCATCAATTATTATACAGGACAATTATTTGATATAAAAAAAATTACCGGAGCAGCACATGAAGCGGGAGCTGTTGCAGGATGGGACCTGGCGCATGTTGTGGGAAATGTACCCCTACAGTTGCATGACTGGAATGTTGATTTTGCAATATGGTGCAGTTATAAATACCTGAATGCAGGACCTGGTGCGGCCGGAGGAGTTTTTATACATGAAAAATATGTGACAGATAAAAAAAAGCAACGACTGGCAGGATGGTGGGGCAATGATGAGCGTACACGCTTTAAAATGGAAAAAGAATTCATTGCCAAGCCCGATGCAAGCGGATGGAATATCAGTACGGCACAGGTTTTCAATATGGCGACGCTTAAGGCATCACTTGAAATTTTTGAAAAAGCTGGCATAGAAAAGCTGAGAATTAAAAGCATCCGACTTACCGGTTACCTGGAGTTCTTATTACGTCAATTAAAAAATATTCAGTTTGAAATTATCACACCGGAAGAGCCGGAAAGACGCGGCGTACAATTATCATTATTTTTCAAAGAGAAGGGAAAAGAAATTCATGATAAAATGATTGAAAGCGGAATTATAGTGGATTACCGCGAGCCTGGTGTAATTCGTGTCGCACCAGCACCCTTATACTGTTCATTTGAAGATGTGTACAGGTTTTATGAAATTCTGAAAGACAATTTCTAACTGCTGTGACAAAACATATTCATTCCATATTATGCCTCGGCGATTCTTATACTGTCGGCGAATCCGTTGCATTGCATGAAAGCTTTCCCTATCAAACCTTACAACTGTTGCGGAAAAAAGGATTGCATTTTCATGCACCGGAAATTGTTGCAAAGACCGGGTGGACGACCTTTGAACTTGCAGACCATATCCTTCACACACTATTTTCCGGGCAATATGATTTTGTAACATTACTGATCGGCGTAAACAATCAATACAGGAGCTTTGGCGCAGACGATTATAAAAATGATTTTGAATTTTTATTGAGAAAAGCAATTCATTTTGCCGGTGACAATCCGCAACACGTTATTGTTTTATCCATCCCTGACTGGAGTGCAACACAGCATGCCAAAGAAAAAGAAAAGAAAAAAATCAGCCTTGAGATTGATACATTCAACTCAATCAACAAAAGTATTTCAGCTCAATACAAAGTGCAATATATAAATATCACAGAAAGTACGAGGGAAGCGATCAAAGACAAATCATTGATGGCACCAGACAGCCTGCATCCTTCAGGAAAAGAATACGCAAAATGGGCAAATCATCTCGCCGACATTATTCAAAAACTAACCGGGTAAATATTTTGATAAATATTCGCTCATCTCTTTTTGATATTGCATCGCAATCCTTTTTGCTTCCTCAGCAAAATTTTCATTTATTCCTGCATAAATAATAGCCCGGCTTGCATTTACCAATAAGCCGCAATCTTTATTCATGCCAAATTTACTCACTTCTTTTAAGCTGCCGCCTTGTGCACCTACGCCGGGAACAAGCAAGAAATTATCAGGAATTATTTTTCGTATCTGCACTAATTCCTGTGCCTGGGTTGCCCCTGCAACAAACATGAGGTTATCAGGGGTGCCCCATTGCAATGCTGTTCGCAAAACTTTTTCATACAAAAACTCTTCGCCTGTTTTCTGCAACTCAAAATCATTGGCGCCTTTATTTGAAGTCAGGCCAAGCACAATCGCGAATTTATTTTCATATTCAAGAAAAGGCAGCACACTATCTTGCCCCATATAAGGTGAAACTGTAATTGCATCAAATGGCAATGTTTCAAAAAATGCTTTGGCATAAAGTGCAGATGTATTGCCGATATCGCCACGCTTTGCATCGGCAATTTTAAAATGCGTACCGGGAATATAGTGCAAAGTTTTTTCTAACGCTTCCCAACCTTTCAATCCCTGCGCTTCATAAAAAGCAGTATTTATTTTATACGCAATACAATAATTTTTTGTAGCATTAATGATCGCTTTATTAAATTCAAAAACAGGATCATTATATGCATACAGGTGTTTTGGAATTTTAGCGATGTCTGTATCCAACCCGATGCACAAATAGCTTCTCTTATCCCGGATTTGATTTATCAACTGAAAGCGATTCATGCATCAAAAGTAAGAAAGTACAGCCCCTGATTGAACTATGCAGATACAATTTTATTTTTTCAAAACATTTGGATAATCCGTTATAATGCCATCTGCCCCTGACCTTATCAGTGTTTCTGCAAGTGATATATCGTTCACTCTCCACGGAATAATTTTAATTCCGTTATCATGGCATTGCTTTACCAGTGCAGGTGTGGCTATCTGGTATGCGGGGCTATAGATATCAGGTAAAAATCCGAGCGCTTTAATTTGCTCTCTAAATTTTTTCGGATCATAAGACAAAACCAATAATGATGTTTTTATATAAGGGTAATGCTGTTTCAGGTATTGCAGCGAGCGGATATCAAAGGATTCGATAATCACTCTGTCCGCTATGTTCTTTTGCAAAATAATAGCCATGATCATTTCAACAAACCTGTCCGGCGGGGGGTTAAAAAAATTGTCAGTTCCGGGCGAACATTTTGTTTCAATATTATAGTAAAGGGGTTTCAATGCATTCCGTGATGTAAACGCTTCTACACTGTCAATTACATCATTTAACAGGGGAACAACAGCATGCATTTTTTTTTGGTCAGGAAATTCGGGGTTTGGCTTCATGCCGACATCGAATTGTTTCACCTCTTCGTAACTCATACGATAAATGTTGTATGATCTTTCTTCCGCTTCTGTTACATAAGTGCCATCGGGTTTGGTGGCCACTGTATGACTTAGAAATGGGGTATGGCTGATTACAACCTGGGAATCACCTGTAATAATGGCATCCATTTCAAGCGTAGTTACATTCAGGTCTGCAGCTTTGAGAAATCCGGGTATTGTATTTTCAGGCATGAGTGCCGGGCATCCTCTGTGGCCTTCTATGTCAAAATCAGGACCGATTAAATCGGAGATAGGAGGGCTTACATAGCGATTACAACCCGCCAATATGAGCAGAAAAATTGCGATCGTTATTTTTTTCATGACTGAGTTTTTCTTTGCATAGTTTCAGCTATCGCTTTCGCATCTGAGTCCAGCCCGCTCAAATGCTGAATAATATTTTCATAACTCTTTTCATCCCTGTTCTGGCTAAGTTTGAAAACATGCTCCAGGGAAATAATTTCAATTTCAAATGCGGTAATGGCCTGCATCATTTTGTGCACGTACGCTTCATCCATTTTCTGAACCAGTGACGACGAATGGGAATTGTTTTCAAATTTTTCTGTAAGCCTCGTAAGCACATTATGCAAGCCTGCATCATCTAAAAATCTTAATATGCCTTTGGCATGAACAGCCTGGTAGTTCCATGTACTGGCGATTTTTTTATTTTCATACCAGCTTGCACTTACATAAGTATGCGGGCCATGAAATATTGCCAAAACATTTTGATTTGATTGAAACGCATTAGTGTGTTCCTGCTTACGCATCACATGTGCAAGTAAAAATAATTTATCATCTCTTTCTTCGAATAATACAGGTATATGCGTGGCAACCGGTAAGCCCGTTGCATCGCAGCCGCATAAAATAATAAACGGATGTTCCCGCATGAATGCAATAACTTCCGAATTACCGGAGGCTTTGAAATAAGGAACATTGTACATAATTCGAAGATAAAAAACTCAATTATTTTTAAAAGATTTCTAAAAGTTCAGATTTTTTGCAGGCATCATTCAGCTACTTCAATCAGTTTTGATACAGGTGCACCCGCATTGCGCATGGCAATATTTCTTATTGCTTTAGCGGCAAAATCCTCAAATGCTTTTTTTGAAATGGCGTCATCACCCACCATCGCAGGAATTCCGATATCCCCCCCATCACAGATGCTTTGCACAAGCGGAATTTGCCCGAGAAAAGGAATTTCATATTCTTCTGCAAGGCGTCTGCCTCCTTCTTTTCCAAAGATATAATATTTATTATCCGGCAATTCCTCCGGTGTGAAATAAGCCATATTCTCCACAAGGCCTATAACCGGAACATTGATCTGCGCCTGCGCAAACATAGCAATGCCTTTTTTCGCATCTGCAAGTGCTACAGCCTGCGGAGTGGTAACAATCACGACCCCGGTAACGGGAACTGTCTGCATGAGTGTTAAATGAATATCACCGGTGCCCGGCGGCATGTCAATGACGAGGTAATCCAGTTCTCCCCAATCCACATCAGACACAAACTGCCGTATAGCGCTGCTTGCCATCGGCCCGCGCCATACCACTGCATTTTTTTCATCAACCAATAAACCAATACTCATCAGCTTAATTCCATAGCGCTCGAGCGGGACGATCATTCCTTTTCCTTTCACCTCTTTCATCATAGGCCTTTCACCGCGCACACCAAACATAATCGGAACACTAGGGCCATATATATCTGCATCCATCAAACCCACTGCAGCTCCGCCTTCAGCAAATGCCAGGGCAAGATTTGCCGCTGCAGTGCTTTTACCTACACCCCCTTTCCCGCTTACCACAGCAATAATATTTTTTACGCCGGGCAACAATAATTTGGCGTCTTTCCTGTTGCTGCTTGTATTCGATGTAAAATTCACTTTTACATTTGCCTGTTTATTTACAAGCAATTTTACTGCATTCACACAAGCTGTTTGTATCATATCTTTCAACGGGCATGCAGGTGTGGTAAGCACAACCGTAAATGAAACATTATCCCCTTTGATATCAATATCCTTCACCATATTGAGTGTAACAATATCTTTTCCGAGATCGGGCTCCTGCACATTGCTTAAAGCTTTCAGAATATCTGTTTCAGTCATCACACATAATTTTGTTAAAAAGAAATATTTTGCAGCAAAATTAACCTTCAAACGGGTTATTTTGTTTGCAGTACTCAATTACCTGCTGCATGAGTTTTTTTATCTTGCAGTATCAGATCAACTGAATGAAAAAATTTTTACAATATACGCTTACGGTAATCATTCTTGTTTTATCGCATCGAAGCTACGCACAATTAGTAAACAGCTTCCAGGATTCTGTGGTGCAATTGTATGGTGTTATCATGACTGCCGACAGTTTGAGAGCTGTACCGGCTGCAAGCGTAATAGTAGAGGACAAAGGCAGAGGCACACTTACAAATGAGCAGGGCGTCTTTTCTATAGTTGTGTTAAAAGGCGATAAGATCCGTTTTTCCTGTATAGGTTTCAAAGACAAAACTATTTCTATTCCGCACAACCTCGAAAGCAACCAATACAGTGTGATCCAGTTGATGGTGAATGATACCGCTTACCTGCCCGCTACTATTTTGAGGCCAAGACCGAGCAGAAGTCAATTTGAAAGAGATTTTGTAAATACCCACGTGCCTGCAGATGAGATCGAAATAGCCCGTGAGAATACGGATGAGGCCAAACGAAAAGCGCTATTGAGTGTATTACCGCCCGATGGACAGGAAGCAGTAAATATGCAATTGCGGCAGCAGGCACAGAAATATTATTATCTCGGGCAACAGCCTCCTGTTAATATCTTAAACCCCCTCGCATGGGCTGATTTTATTAAGGCATGGAAACGGGGTGATTTTAAGAAGAAAAACTAAATGAAGAGTTTTTGCGCAGCCTTAAAACATTCCAATATGCCTTGTAATAACCAAAGCTGAGACGCACTTATAAAAATCTGTCATTATAATTTTTACAACGAGGCTTACATTATGATTGAATGGAAATGTATTTTTTTTACTGAGCTTACTCCACAAGAATTATACAGCATTATTCGTTTACGTAATGAGGTTTTTGTAGCAGAGCAGAACTGTGTATTCCAGGATGCAGATAACAAAGACCAGCAGTGTTTTCATTTGTGCGGATGGGATAATCATAATCTTGTTGCCTATGCCAGGCTTATTCCGGAAGGAGTTATATATAATGAAGTGTCAATAGGAAGAGTGGTCACTTCACCTGCTTATCGAAATAAAGGAGCAGGGCGTGCACTGATAGAAGAGGCGATAGAAAAATGCAAATTAATTTTCGGTAAAAAAAATATTAAAATCGGGGCACAACTGTACCTGAAAAAATTTTACGAATCCTTTGGTTTCAGGCAGAGAGGTGAAATATATATTGAAGATGGGATCGAGCATATAAAAATGATGCTTACAATTGTATAAGATATTTCTTTATTTTTACCGCATGACGTCAATACTTTATTTTTAAGTTGTAATAAGTATGATGCGAAAACCATTTTATAACTGCTGCTTTCTTACTTTATTCATTTTGCTAACCGCGCAGGTTTCTGCCCAATTCAGCACGGACAATAGTGAATTGAACAGTATTGAGGGGCGATGGGAAATAAGTGCAACTATAGGCGCCAATAATTTTATGGGTGATCTGGGCGGCAATAAAGGGAAAGGCAAACCCTTTGCAAAAGATTACATGTTTAAAACCATGCAGCCTTTGGCGGGCATATCAGCAGAACGATTTATGAGTAACTGGCTGGGTTTGAAAATAGGATTTAATTATACTGCTGTGGACGGAGCAGATAGCCTTATTAATAATACCGGTGATCTCGAACGCTGGAGATGGTACCGGAACCTGAGCTTCTTTTCAACTGTTTTTGAGGGATATATTGCAGCGGATATTTTTCCTGTGATGCTTTTTGATAAAGTGAGTGAAATACACAAGGTTTCTCCTTTTATAGGTATTGGCGTTGGTTTTTTTCATTTCAAACCCCAGGCGCCTTTAAACGGCAAGTGGATTGACCTGCAGCCGCTCAACCTTGAAGGCCAGGGCTTTTCAGAGTACCCCGACAGGAAACCTTATAAACTGACCCAATTATATATTCCTATTAATCTGGGGGTAAAATATTACATCAATGAAAAATACTCTTTTTCAATAGGTGTAAATTTCCGGCATACTTCTACCGATTATATTGATGACATAAGCACCACTTATATTGACCCTACTTTATTTGATAAATACCTCACACCCGACAATGCAACATTGGCTAAACAATTATATTCCCGGTCATTGACGCCGTGGAAAGTGAAACCCGATCTTATAAAGGCTAAAAGCTCTGACAACGATACCTATGTCACCATGTTTTTTACGCTTAGTATAAGATTTAAAAGGTATTACGATTTTTATTATGGCGGCCAGTGATTTACTGCTTCATCTCTTTTGCCAGAAACTTAGCAGTATAACTTTCCTTATTGTGAATAATTTCTTCCGGAGTTCCTTCCAATAAAACTCTTCCGCCATCATTACCACCTTCCGGGCCAAGATCAATAATATGATCTCCAACTTTTATCACATCGAGATTATGCTCTATCACGAGCACAGTATTGCCCCTGTCAACCAATTTATTCAGGACATTCAGCAAATGCTGAATATCCTGGAAATGCAAACCTGTTGTCGGTTCGTCGAGAATGTAGAATGTTTTACCTGTGTCTTTTTTTGCAAGCTCAGTAGAAAGTTTTACACGCTGCGCTTCACCGCCGCTCAGTGTTACAGCAGATTGCCCCAATGTAATATAACCAAGACCCACGTCCTGCAATACTTTTATTTTGCGGTAGAGATAAGGAACTGTCTGAAAAAACTGGCATGCTTCATCCACAGTCATCTCAAGTACGTCGCTTATTGATTTTCCCTTGAATCGTATTTCAAGTGTTTCCCTGTTGTAGCGTTTGCCATTGCATTTTTCACAATGCACGTAGACATCGGGAAGGAAATTCATTTCGATGACACGCATGCCGCCGCCTTCGCATACATCACATCTTCCGCTTTTTACATTGAATGAAAAACGGCCTGCATTATAACCACGGATCTTTGCTTCAGGCACAGAGGCAAACAGCGTTCTGATTTCAGTAAAAAAACCACAATAGGTTGCCGGATTGCTCCGCGGTGTACGCCCGATGGGTGATTGATCAATTTCTATTACCTTATCAATATGCGCCAGACCTTTTACACTGATGTATTCCATAGGCAGAGGTTTGGAATCATAACAATGTTTGGCAAGAATTGGATATAATGTTTCATTGATCAGTGTTGATTTGCCGCTGCCGCTTACTCCTGTTACAATAACCAGTTTACCTAACGGAAATTTTATGGATACATTTTTGAGATTATTCCCCTTAGCGCCTTCCAATTCCAGGAATTTTCCATTGCCTTTTCGTCGTTCAGCAGGAATATGAATATTTTTTTCACCCTTCAGGTATTGCGATGTTTCAGAATTTAATCTCACCACTTCACCGGGAGTGCCTGCTGCCACTATTTCTCCGCCATGCTTACCGGCTTTCGGACCTATATCAACAAGATGGTCTGCCGAAAGCATAATATCCTTATCATGTTCAACGACCAAAATACTGTTGCCGATGTCGCGCAGGTTTTTCAATGCACCAATCAGGCGATGATTATCTCTTTGGTGTAATCCAACAGAGGGCTCATCAAGAATGTAGGTAATGCCCTGCAACTGTGAGCCTATCTGCGTCGCAAGTCTTATGCGTTGCGACTCGCCACCGCTTAATGTTTTTGAAGGACGACTAAGTGACAGGTAAGTTAAGCCGACATCCAGTAAAAACTGAAGGCGCTCCCTTATTTCTTTCAGAATATCTTTGGCAATTATATTTTGCTTATTGCTCAACCGTTTTTCAATTCCGCTGAACCATTGCATCAACTTATTTAAGTCCATTTCACCTAACTCCGCAATATTTTTCTCATCAACCTTAAACCACAAACTTTCTTTTTTTAACCTTGCCCCATTGCATGAAGGGCATTTTTTCAATTCCATATATTTCTCTACCCAGTCACGCAAACCTTCGCTGCTGCTACTTCCTGCGAACCATCGTTTAAGCATTGGAATAATACCTTCAAACTCCGAAGCATAAGGGGAGCCTAATGGAGTGTTATCATTCATATTCATGTCCGTATTTATGGATAAGTCTGTTTCTTCCTTTCCATAAAGAATTACATTCAGAGATTTTTGCGACAACTCTTTTACAGGTTTATCGAGGCTGATCTTGTTTTTCCTTGCCAGCCCTTCCACCTGCCGGAATATATAAGCATCTCTTTCTTCGCCCAAAGGAGCAACAGCGCCTTCTTTAATGCTTTTGTTCCAGTCAGGTATCACTGCATCCATACTTATTGAATAAACAGAACCCAGGCCCTTGCATGATGGGCATGCCCCATAGGGTGAATTAAATGAAAAAGAATTCGGTGATGGCTCTTCATAACTGATCCCTGTATCCTCACACATTAACTGCTTGCTGTACTGTACCACTTTATCATCTTCATTAATTAATAGAAACATAAGGTCTTTTCCCATCTTTAATGCCTGCTGCACACTCTGACTGATACGTACTTTAAACTCATCATCAACCTTTAAGCGGTCTATCACTACTTCAATATCGTGTATCTTATAGCGGTCAAGCTGCATGCGGGGAGTAATGTCCATCACTTCGCCATCAATCCTCACTTTAAGAAAACCCCGCTTCCTGATATCTTCAAACAATTCGCGGTAATGGCCTTTGCGTCCACGCACCAAAGGAGCAAGCAGGGTGATCTTTTTTCCTTTAAATTTTCCAAAGATATTTTCTGCAATTTCTTCCTCACTGAATTTCACCATCTTCTTTCCTGTATTATAACTGTATGCCTCGCCGATACGTGCAAACAGCAAACGCATAAAATCATATATTTCAGTAATAGTCCCAACGGTGGAGCGGGGATTCTTATTGGTGGTTTTCTGTTCGATGGAAATGACTGGTGAAAGGCCCGTGATCTTATCTACATCGGGTCGTTCCATATCTCCGATAAACTGCCTTGTATAGGCGCTGAAGCTTTCCATATAGCGTCGCCGGCCTTCATTATAAATAGTATCAAATGCGAGAGAAGATTTCCCGCTGCCGCTTACACCTGTAAAAACAACGAGTTTATTTTTAGGAATATTAATGTCAATGTTTTTCAGGTTATGCTCACGTGCGCCATAGACACTGATAAATTCTTCCGTTGCATCCTGATCTTTTGTTTTATTTTCCGCCGCCATAATAAGGCGGTAAAGATAGGAACATGTAAAACATTTCAAAGCTGACGATAACAAGACATCCCCAAGAAATTTGATTTTGGATTTGAAAGCTGTAACGGCTGGTTTTCCTGCAAAAAAGTTGTAAAAGAAATTTTACCCTCAATAAGTGCAATTAGTAAATATTTTTCCTTCCAGTCATCTGCTGGTTTTTTAAAAAAAATTTTAAAGTTTTAAAATTTAAAAAAATAATTTGCTTCTCGTTTACAGCCCGTGAACGCAGTAACGGCTCGCCTGATATACAGCCCTGCAGTGGCTGCATAAGGTCTTTCAGGCATTTCCTTTCCACCGACCTGAGCGGGGAAAATTTTTTTTGAGCTCTTATGCTTTCTGCCAATGTGATAACCTCGTCGCTACTGCAAAAACCCTCTCATTGAGTTTCTTTTTTTGACGACGGCAAAAGTAAATACTTATCAATCAGTTCTTTTAATAAAGGATCATCAGGACGCGGCGCATCGGCAGCAACCAATATTCCGTTTTTGTCAAAAATCATATAGCGGGGAATGGTTTCAATAAGCTGTCCTCTGAACATGAATATAGAATCATTGTTTTTCATGATGAAGCTGCTTTTTTCATCTAATTTTTCAGCAGCGCCAGCTTTTTGCCATTCTGAATTTTTTTTATCAATTGAAATTGTGAGAAATACAATATCCTTTCCTAAATACCTGCGTTTAATTTCGTGTACGCGGGGCAATTCGCGCCTGCATGGAATGCACCAACTAGCCCAAAAATCCACAAATACTACTTTACCCTTGTATTGATCGAGTACTTCATTCTCAGAAACCGGTTGCTTTTTATCAAACGGCAAAAGAAACTTACCATTCTCACTTTCGGCATAATCCTGCATTTTCGTGGCGTTAGAAAATATTCTATTCAGAACCAGTCTGTATTTCTTATCACTGCACTCATGATTGGCATATATTTTACAGGTCTTTGAGCTGATGGCTTTATTGTTAAGCGCCTTGTATAAAGTATAGGCAATTAAATAGTCTTTTACCAAACCGTGAAAATTGATCTTTATCATGTCAATCCACGATTGCAATGACGCCAAATCGGTAAGGCCATCCTGGTTCCGGCTGAAGGCTAATAAGTTAAGGAGGTCCGCTATTGAAGTGTAATAATACATCAGTTCGGCATGCGATTGAATTGTATTGGCATAAGCAATTACACCAGCTAAACGTTTTTCTGCCACTTCACCCTGCGGAATGGTTCTCTTTGTTATCCAAAAATAGCCTATACGCGCCTGGAATATTCTGGCATGAAGGTAATTCACCATCATCTTGCGAAAGTCAGCAGACACTTTCAGGAGTTCTGCCAGGGAATCAATTTTAGTTTTACTAAAATCCTCCACCCTTTTTAGCTGAAGGTTTAC
>JAHEZC010000015.1 GCA_023251275.1 Parafilimonas sp.
GAATATGAAGCATAAAATTCATTCACTTGCTGATGAAACTTTACAGCAATTTGCATCGTTGGTAAAACCATTATGCAGGCACACAAGTGAGTTTAATTCCTATGGATATGTCTTGCTTGCAAAGGAAAATTATGCAGAAGCGCTAAACATATTGCGGCTGAATACTTTTATCTATCCTGATAATGAAGCAACATACAATAACCTGGGAGATGCCTATATGACTGTTGGCAATAAGGAAGAAGCCAAAAAGAATTATCAAAAAGTTTTACAATTAAAACCGGATGATGATAATGCAAAAAAAATGTTGCGGCAGTTATGATAAAAAAGCGATGGGATACCCATCGCTTTTTTATTCCATTACTTTCTTCCACAATTCAGGAATGCGTTTAATCCAAACCAATTCTTTTTTCTTCACCTGTGCTTCCTCTGCGGGAGAGCCAAAGTAAATTTTATTACCCTCCAATGAATAAGGCACACCGCTCTGAGCATACACCACAGCATTTGCACCAATGGTCAAAGTTTTGCTTACACCTACCTGACCCCATAATGAAACACCATCTTCAATCACAACTGCACCTCCAATTCCAACTTGTCCCGCAAACAAACAATTCTTTCCCACTTGTGTGTCGTGGCCGATATGCACCATATTGTCTATTTTAGTTCCCCTGCCGATTCGTGTTGATGCTGTTACGCCACGATCAATGGTACATCCTGAGCCGATTTCCACATCATCTTCAATCACTGTATTTCCGCAGCTTTGCATACGCTTGTACCAGACATCGCGGTTCTTTTTCACGTTGTAATAAAATGCATCGCCGCCGATGACAGTTCCAGCCTGGATCACCACATTGTTGCCTATTTCTGTGAAGTCGAGAATACATACATTTGGGTAAATAATACAGTTGGCGCCGATCTTAACATCACAACCGATAAATACATTCGGCATAATTATACTTCCCTCACCTATTGATGCCGTTTTGCTGATTGAGTCTGCAGATGGTTTGAATGGCCTGAAATAATTTGCGATAGTTAAATAAGCTTCAAAAGGATCTGTTACAATAAACAAAGTTTTTCCTTCAGGTACTGATACTTCTTTGGAATTGATGATGATGAAGCCGGCAGCACTGTTCAAACACTTATCATAATATTTTGGATGATCCACAAAGCATACATCACCTTCTTCCACAGTATGTATCTCATTGATGCCGTTTACTTTTGCTTCCTCATCACCGATCAGTTCCGCGCCAATCAATTCGGCGATCCATTTTGAAGTAACAGGAACAGGAAATTTCATATTTTAAAATTTTATCAAAGGTATAGCTTGCATCGTACAACAGAAAGATGATACTGCCGGGCTTTGATTTGTGCTTAAAGGAGAGGATATTCTGGTAAATAAAAATCCCGCAGATGCGGGACTTTAATATATGGATGGGTTAGTAAGTAACGGGAAACAAAATTCCCATCACAATATTATAAAGAGTTTTTTCTAACACAAAAAAAAAATCAAAAAATTTTATGCACATTTTTTTAATAAGTGTGAATTGCCGGGATTTTTTGCAAGACGATTAAAGACATGTCAGTATAAAATTGCGACAACGGAAGGTTTTTAGTATTTCATAAAATTCGCTGAAATGCCTATGCATAAAGTGTTTCAGAAGAATGATCCATTCTTTTGTCAAAGGAATTAATTTTTTTCTCAGATTAATTTTTTGCATAAGTGTCTGCATAATCAGCTCGTTACTCACTTCCTCCGGTTTATAAATTTTTTTTTAACGGAATTGCAGGAAACAATTTGCCTGAGATAAAAAAGAAATCAGACCCGCTTGTCCCTGGCGCTGTTTTAATATTCAGGCAAAGTGCCCAAAACGTCTGAACAAAAAGTACTCCGGCAAGAAAAATATTTATTTTATTAAATAGCTGTGCAGATTCTTTCGCGTAAGAATATCTGCCTCATATCATTTTTTTGAAGAATAAATTTCTCTGCTTATTTCTGAAAAAGTTTACCATAACTTTCAGGTAAAATATTCAGTGCGTGAACTATTATGAAGTTCAAAAAGAAAATTACCAGATCAGTACAGACATCTCAAAACTGAATATTGATTTTATCTATCAGTACCTGTCAGAAGAATCTTACTGGGCTGAAGGAATTCCAAAAGAAGTTGTGGAAAAATCAATTCAGAATTCTGTTTGCTTTGGATTGTATTGCAACAAATCACAAATTGGTTTTGCAAGAGTAATTACCGACAAAGCCACTTTTGCATATCTCGCCGATGTGTTCATTCTGCAGTCGCATCGCGGTAAAGGCTTATCTAAATGGCTCATTCAAACCATTCATACACATCCTGAATTACAGGGTTTGAGAAGATGGATGCTGGGAACAAGAGATGCACATGGCTTATATGAAAGATTCGGATGGAAAAAATTGACTGAAGATACAGCGAAGCGATTTATGCAGAAACATAATCCTGATGTATATAAAAGATAGATGGTTAAAATCTGCAGCTAAAGAGAATAATGAACAAGGAAGCTTCTGATTATAGTGCAAACTCAAACGAATTAATCTGCATCATTCAGTCTGAAATTTCCATTGTGAAATACGAGTATATTCGCAACTCAAAATTCTTGTGAGCAGATGAATTTCGACAAAAAATATTTTTCAAACGAAGAACTCATTGCTGTTTATAGAAAAATTTTGCTGCCCCGAATGATAGAAGAAAAGATGCTTGTGCTGCTGCGGCAGGGCAAAATCAGTAAATGGTTCAGCGGCATTGGACAGGAAGCAATTGCAGTAGGATGCACCTGTGCATTGGAGGATGATGAGTGGATTATGCCTCTTCATCGCAATCTTGGTGTGTTTACAACACGAAATATACCATTGCATGAATTATTTATGCAATGGCAGGGAAATAAAGATGGTTTCAGCAAAGGACGGGAACGAAGTTTTCATTTTGGTTCGCGGCGCCATCATATCTGCGGTATGATCTCTCATCTCGGACCTCAACTTGCTATTGCAGATTGAGCAGCACTTGCATATAAACTCAGGCAGCAAAATAAAGTGTCAGTTGCTTTTACAGGTGAAGGTGGAACGAGTGAAGGAGATTTCCATGAAGCGCTGAATGTAGCTTCAGTTTGGGACCTGCCGGTAATTTTTATCATTGAAAATAATGGTTATGGGTTAAGTACGCCAGTAAATGAACAATACCGCTGCGAAAGTTTGGTTGACAGAGCAAAGGGTTATGGAATGGAAGGTGTAAAAATTGACGGGAATAATATTCTTACCGTCATTAATACAGTGAAGGGTGTGCGTGAATACTGCATACAGCAACAAAAGCCATATTTAATTGAATGTATGACTTTCCGCATGCGGGGACATGAAGAAGCAAGCGGTACAAAATATGTTCCCAAAGAATTATTTGAGGAATGGGTACAAAAAGATCCGGTAAAAAATTATGAACAATTTTTGGTAAACGGGGAAGTGCTGACTGCTGATGATGTGAGCGCGATAAAAGAAGAATTAAAAAATTATATTGAACTGGAATTGCAGGTTGCTTATGGCGCTGCGACTTTAATACCTGGCACGGAAGAAGAATTAAAAGATGTGTATGCCACGAAAAAAGAAAAAGATGCCGGCAAAAAAATAATAGTGATTGAAAATTCATCACAAAGAGAGGTTTCACTATCAACAACAGGAAGCTCTTTGCGTGAGAAAAGATTTATTGATGCAATTAAAGAAGGATTGTATCAATCTATGCAGCACCATGGGAGTTTGATTTTAATGGGACAGGATATTGCAGAGTATGGCGGCGCATTTAAAATAACAGAAGGATTTCTAAATGAGTTTGGCAAAGCAAGAGTGCGCAACACACCGCTCTGCGAAAGTGCTGTATTAGGCGCAGCGCTTGGTTTGAGTCTTGAAGGTTTTAAAACTATGGTGGAAATGCAGTTTGCAGATTTTGTGAGTGCAGGGTTTAACCAGGTTGTAAATAATCTTGCTAAAATACATTACCGGTGGGGACAAAATGCAGATGTTGTAGTGCGCATGCCGACAGGCGGCGGAGTGGGTGCAGGTCCATTTCATTCGCAAAGCACAGAAGCATGGTTTGTGCATGTGCCCGGATTAAAAGTGGTTTATCCATCTTCACCCGTGGATGCAAAAGGTTTGTTGATTGCCGCAATCAATGATCCAAATCCTGTCATGTATTTTGAGCATAAAGCTTTATACCGAAGCATTTCAGGTCAGGTGCCTGAAGAATATTATGAAATTGAGATTGGCAAAGCAAAATGGATACAGGAAGGTGAAGACATTTCAATTATTACTTATGGAAGCGGCGTGCACCAGGCACATGAATATGCACAAACATGCTCAGACATTTCATTTGATATACTTGATCTTCGGACATTGTTACCGCTTGATTATCCTTCTATCAAATCATCAGTTGCAAGAACAGGTAAAGTATTGTTATTACATGAAGATACATTGACCGGTGGTATTGGAGGGGAGATCGCTGCGTGGATAAGTGAACATTGTTTTGAAATGCTTGATGCGCCTGTTATTCGTTGTGCTTCTTTAGATACACCTGTTCCTTTTAATACTGATCTCGAAAAAAATTTTATGGCTTCTGCAAGGTTGGATGCCTGTGTAAAAAAGCTGATCGGATATTAATTCGCGGTAAATATATTATTTGCTTTTTTGCATGAGGGTTCTTAAATAAAAATAAGTAAATGAGCGGTTACATTCATTCCTCTTTTTCTTCATATCCGGTTTTTTCTATTTGTGCCGGTGGTAATTTTTCAGCCATCTGGCTAATGAGTTGCGCAATGATTGCGGTCCATCCTGTTTGATGGCTTGCGCCAAGACCATGACCTGTATCGCCATGAAAATATTCATAAAAGAGTAAAATATTTTCATTGCCTGGCTGCCGGTAAAACCAATTATATGCTCCATGAAATCTGCGTTCACTTTTTTCATCCTTTTCAAATAAACTGATTATTCGCCTCGTGAGTTCATCGGCAACCTGGTTTAAATCTATAAATACTCCGGAACCTGTCGGGCATTCTATCGTAAGGCTGCTGTTATAAAATGTTCCGTATTTTTTTATGCTCTGGATAATGAGATAGTTGATAGGCATCCACACAGGACCCCGCCAGTTACTATTGCCTCCAAAAAAATCCGATGTACTGTCTCCGGGATCATATTGAATGGTGTATTCAGTTCCATCAATATTTACCGAGTAAGGATGTTGCTCATGATATTTTGATAAAGCCCTGATGCCATTGTCAGACAGAAACTCGGTTTCGCTCAGTAATTTTTGCAGCAATGCAACAAGCCTTTCTTTCGGTATAAGGGATATTAAAATTTTATCTTCAGCCTTTTTATCTTCATTAGGCCAGAATTTTTTATTTTTTAAACGATAGTTTTCAAACCATGAAATGCGTCTTTTGAAATCTTCAAGTTTCTCAAGCACTTTTTTTTCAATAACAGAAACTGCAAATAAAGAAGTCAGCCCCACAATGGATTGTATGCGCAACTGCAATGGCTTTGCACCTGATATACCCAGTATATCATAGTAGAATTTTTCATCATCATTCCACAAACCCATTTCATTCAAGGCCTCAGCAATCAGAATAAAATGCTCAAAAAACTTGGTAGTGGTATCCTCGAATGCAATATCATGCATGGCAATTTCAATAGCCATGTCCATGAGGTTAAGTGCATACATGCCCATCCAGCTTGTACCATCGGCCTGCTCCAGTTCCATTTCACTGTGCAACTGAATGCTGCGGTTAAACACGCCGATATTATCCAGCCCGAGAAATCCTCCCTGGAAAATATTATTTCCATTCTCATCTTTACGATTGATCCACCAGGTGAAATTGATAATAAGCTTTTGAAAGATGCGCTTAAGAAAAGTGATATCTCCTTTGCCCGTATTGTTTTTTTCTATGTGATATGCCTGCATGGCTGCCCATGCATGTACAGGTGGATTTACATCACTGAAATTCCACTCATAAGCAGGCAGTTGGCCATCTGGTTTCATGTACCATTCACGCATGATAAGCAAGAGCTGATGTTTTGCAAATACCGGATCAACCATTGCCATAGCAATACAGTGAAAGCCCAGATCCCAGGCAGCGTACCAGGGATATTCCCATTTATCAGGCATGAGAATAATATCCTGGTTTTTGAGATGAAGCCATTCATGATTGCGGCCTTTTTTTCTTTGTGCATACACCGCTGAGGTATCATCCCCGGCAGATATCCATCTCTCTACATCATAATGATAATATTGCTTGCTCCACAGCAGTCCTGCCAAAGCCTGCCTTTGAATTTGCCTGAGTTCGTCGCTAATATTTTGCGGCAATATTTCTTCATAAAACTCATCAGCTTCCTGTTTACGCTGTCTGAAAATATTGTCAAAGCCTTTTACAAATGGTTCTTCAATCAGTTCATGCGACAATCTCAGATAAATAATTTTTGATGCGCCTCCTTTAATATGGTATTTGTAAACGGGAGAAAATTTAGTGCCTGACTTTTTATTGCGAAGCAATTCAACATTTTGCTGATGAATGACAGCATCATGAAAGGCATCTTTTACAAAAGGAGTTTCATTAGGCTTGTCAAATAATTTTTCTGTATTCGATTCGTTTTCTGTAAAATACCGTTCATTTGATTTTTGATAATAGAGATAATAATGCCCTAATCTTTCATGTATTGCTTTAACCGTACAATCATCTATTTCTTTAATCAAAGGTTTTTTATTAATGCCCCCATATTGCCAGCGGTTATAAAACCATAGTGTTGGCAAAACAGTTATTGGGGCTGTCGTCTTGCTGCGGTTAATAATTTCAATTTTAATTCCAATATCCTGCCTGGTGTATTTTGCATAAGTAATATATACGTCAAAATATTTATTTCCTTCAAAAATACCCGTATCAAGTAATTCGTACTCTGGTTCAAGCTTGGAACGCTTTTTATTTTCATCAACCAGTTTACTGTATGGAAATTCCTGTTGCGGATATTTATACAGCAATTGCATGTAATAATGGGTAGGGATATTATCAAGATAATAGTATAATTCTTTTACATCTTCACCATGGTTACCTTCATAATTGCCAAGTCCGAATAAACGTTCTTTCAATATTTTATCTTTACCATTCCACAGGGCTACGCAAAAACAAAGGTTCTGAAAAAAATCCGAGATACCGCCAAGTCCATCTTCACCCCAACGATAAACCTTGCTGTGTGAATGTTCGAATGGAAAATAATTCCATGCATCACTGTTTTCACTATAGTCTTCACGTACCGTGCCCCATTGGCGTTCTGAGAGATAAGGGCCCCATTGCTCGAGTGGAATTTTTTTACCTGAGTTTACTTTAAGCCGTTGTTGTTCTGCTTTCATATAGGTTTGATTTTTCTGCAAAATGAAAAATATCAAACATGAAAAATTATTTCAAGGGCAGAACAATCACCTGAATTAAAAATATAAATGTAAGGAAATTGAGTTATGCGGCGTACACGGCGCTGAAATAATACATATACTTCAGGGTACAAAACCTTTTTGGCACGTTTTATGGGCTTTGTTTTGTTTGTTGATTTCTCAGATTAAAATTAAAAACTCATGTTACGCTGGACAGTTATGTTTCTGACTATCGCGATTATAGCGGCTGTATTTGGTTTTGCAGGGATTGCAGAAGGAGCAGCGGGCATTGCAAAAATTATATTCTTCATTTTTTTTGCACTTTTCCTGGTGACTTTAATTCCTGGTAAAAGCAGCAGTCAAAACCAGGATATTTGATAGTATGTGCCTGTATGAATTTTAATATACTGCAAGAATTTTTTAAGTAAAATTTTTCTCAAAGAAATTCATCGCCTATATTTCTTTTTACTTCTGCAACATATTCTTTTATCTGTTGTTCTTTTTCCTTTTTGCAGATCAGCAAAACGTTTTCAGTATCAACAAGAATAAAATCATCGAGCCCCTGCAATACCAACAGTTTATCCTGCGGCGCAGACACCATACACCTCGTTGCATCAATCACCATTACATTATTACCTGCAACTGCATTACCGAGATAATCTTTTTCAAGACTATCATAGGCACTATTCCATGTACCAAGATCACTCCATCCGAAAGAAGAGGGAATTACATACACGTTGTTCGCTTTTTCCATGATGGCATAATCAATAGAAATATTTGTGCATAGCGGATAGATCCGGTTCAAAGCATTTTGTTCTTCCGGTGTATTGAAATTATCTTTTTCTGCTGCAAAAACTTCATACATTTCAGACTGATAAGTTTCAAAAGCCTTGATAATATTTTTAACCTGCCAGATAAATATACCCGCATTCCATAAAAAATCCCCGCTTGCCAAAAATGTTTTGGCCAGTTCAAGGTTTGGTTTTTCGGTAAATGTTCTCACTTTAAAAATATTATCTGCCACAGCCAGTGTTTCGTATTGAATATAACCATAACCTGTATTGGGATAAGTTGGTTGAATGCCCAATGTTACAAATGCTTTCATGTGTTTCACAAACTCGAGTGCCCGCAGTGAAACGTTTTTAAAAGTTTCTGTATCCAATACCAGGTGATCGCTGGGTGCAACAAGCAGGCATGCTTCAGTATCTTTCTCTGCCAGCTTAAAAGAAATATATGCTACACACGGAGCTGTATTTTTACGGCTCGGTTCTGCGAGTATATTTTCGTGGCGTATATCTTTTAGTTGTTCCTTTACAATATGCACATACTCCTGAGATGTAATAATAAAAATATTTTCGGGCGGTATAAAAGATGCATACCGTTCAAATGTAGCCTGAATAAGTGTTTTGCCCGTATTTAAAATATCGAGAAACTGTTTGGGAAAGGCCGCCCTGCTTTTGGGCCAGAATCTTGTACCCAATCCGCCTGCCAGTATTGCTACATAATAATGATGATTGTTCATTCAAAAAATTTGGCTGAAAATAAAATGGTAAACATATTGATAAAATGCCGAACAATTAAATTATCCCTTCTTTTATCAAATCGTGCAAATGTAAAATGCCCATGTATTTCCCGGAAGTTTCGGTGACGAGTAACTGGCTTATATCAAATTTCTTCAGCAACTCAAGCGCTTCTGCAGCGAGCATGTCGGCCTGTACAGATTTTGGATTCGCCGATAAAACATCGGACGCTGTAATATTCCGTAAATCATGAGTTTTCTCAAGCAGCCTTCTGATGTCTCCATCTGTGATGATTCCAATAACTGAATTATCATCATCAACTACTGCAGTTGCACCCAACCTGCCTTTGGTAATTTCAATTATTGCATCCTTTAGCAATGATGTATGAAAAACTTTCGGTTTTGCATTCAGCTTATAGATATCTTCCACCCGCAAATAGAGGCGTTTGCCAAGATTACCACCAGGATGATATTTTGCAAAGTCATGGCCGGTGAATCCGCTGAGCTCCATTAAGCAGACAGCCAGCGCATCTCCCATTACCATCTGCGCAGTAGTGCTGCTGGTAGGTGCAAGATTATTCGGACATGCTTCTTGTTTTACAGTAGTATTTAAAACAATGTGTGATTGCAGGGCAAGATAAGAATTTACATTTCCTACTATACTTATTAAAGTATTGCCAAAGCTTTTAATAAGCGGCGCTAAAACTTTTACTTCAGGGCTGTCACCGCTTTTGCTGATGATGATAACTATATCATCTTGCTGCACCATGCCTAAGTCTCCGTGAATGGCATCTGTGGCATGCATAAAAAGAGAAGGCGTTCCCGTGGAATTAAGTGTTGCAACAATTTTTTGTCCTACAATTGCGCTTTTGCCGATGCCGGTTATGACTACCCTTCCTTTTGACCGGTGAATTGTTTTTACTGCATCTTCAAACCCATTATCAATAAATGATTGCAGGCCCTCTACAGATTCTGTTTCCATTTCTATAGTTCTGAGAGCGATTGCTTTTATATCTTTATTCATCTGCACAAAGGTAAACTTTAACAACAAAGTGACTATTAATTGAACAGGGTGACAGTAAATTTTGTTAACTTTAAGGGATTCGGTTTTTCGTAAAACCGCTGATTAGTTACCGACTTTACACAATTTCCGGGTTTAGCAATAAAAATTTATTAAAGTTTCCGGAATAAAGTTGTATCTTATATTTTTATTTTGATATACGTTAAAAGGTGAGGAAAGGAAACGTTTTTTGAACCATGGCAACAACTATTAAAAAAACATCTGCTGCAAAAGTCAGGGCTGTACCACTCCAGAAAAATGCTTCGAAGAAAGAAAATACGAAGCCTGTAAACGGCAGGAAATACGATTACAACATTCACGATGCTTTGCATCAGCACTTTGGCTTTGAGCAATTCAAAGAAGGTCAGGAAGAAGCTATTCACAGCCTGCTCGCCTGCAATGATACATTTGTTATAATGCCAACCGGTGGCGGTAAAAGCTTATGTTACCAGTTGCCTGCAATGATATTAGAGGGCTGCGCTATTATTGTGAGTCCTCTTATCGCATTGATGAAAAACCAGGTTGACCTTGTGAGAAGCTATAGTGAGAAAGATGATGTAGCGCATTTTCTAAACTCCTCTCTTAACAAGGGGCAGATAAAAGAAGTAAAAGATGACTTAACCAGGGGTAAAACAAAATTGCTGTATGTGGCTCCTGAAACATTAACCAAACCGGAAAACCTCGAATTTTTCAGTGACCTGAAAATTTCTTTTTTTGCGGTAGATGAAGCGCATTGTATTTCTGAATGGGGGCATGATTTCCGTCCTG
Organism: Parafilimonas sp.; assembly: GCA_023251275.1. Classification (GTDB taxonomy): domain Bacteria; phylum Bacteroidota; class Bacteroidia; order Chitinophagales; family Chitinophagaceae; genus JAHEZC01. The sequence continues at coordinate 10,766 of JAHEZC010000015.1, forward strand.
AATATAGAAGGCTTCGTGAGATGATGAACCAGATAAACCCGGATCTTTCTGTCGTAGCCCTTACGGCAACAGCCACTCCCAAGGTGCAAAGTGACATTGTAAAAAATCTCGATTTACGCAATCCGAATATTTTTATTTCATCGTTCAACCGTTCGAATCTGTATTATGAAATTCAGCCAAAGATTAAAAAAGAGCAGACCGTAAAAAGCATAGTGCGCTTTATTTCTCAAAACATGGGCAAAAGCGGGATCATTTATACACTTAACCGTAAAACAACAGAAGAACTGGCCGAATTGCTTGTAGCGAATAATATTAAGGCCGTAGCTTATCATGCAGGACTTGATTCAAAATTAAGAGCAGAAAGGCAGGACATGTTTTTGAATGAAGATGTGCAGGTGATCGTTGCGACTATTGCTTTTGGAATGGGGATTGACAAACCGGATATCCGGTTCGTGATTCATTTCAACATACCCAAATCCATTGAAAATTATTACCAGGAAACAGGCCGTGCAGGAAGAGACGGACTGGAAGGGAAATGCCTGCTATACTATTCACACAAAGATGTGGCCAAGCTGGAACATTTAATGCCGAAAGTTCTGTCTGCCGGCGTAAAATACTGTTGCATTATTTTGGCGAACATTGGGAAGAAACGTATTGCGGCAATTGCGATAACTGCTTAAATCCCAAAGAAAAAATAGAAGCAAAAGATGATGCAGTAAAAGTGCTGAAAGTGGTAAGGGCTATGGATGAAAGGTTTCCGATAGAATATACCGTAAACATTTTGCTCGGGAAAGCCACTCCCCAGGTTACTATGTATCGCCATGAAAAGCTTGGAGTGTTTGGTATCGGAAAAGATAAGGACGATCATTTCTGGAACAGTCTTATTCGGCAGTTGTTACTTGAAAATATTTTAAGAAAAGATATTGAGGAATACGGCCTGCTGAAGCTGACTGAAAAAGGAGAGAAGTTTTTGAAAAAACCGGTCTCTTTCACAATCGCTTTGAATAATGTGTTTGCAGATGCCAATGAAGAAGATGATGATGAAAATGAGAGCGGTTCTTCCGCCGGTGCAGCGGCTGATGAAAAATTATTTGAAATGCTGAAAGCCCTTCGCCACAATGAAGCAAAGAAAAAGGCATTGCCACCTTTTGTAATTTTTCTCGAAAGTTCTCTCCAGGATATGGCAACTATGTATCCCACTACCATGCAGGAACTCGAAAAATGCCAGGGTGTAAGCAAGGGAAAAGCACTGCGGTATGGCAGGCCATTCATTGAGCTGATCGCAAGGTATGTGGAGGAAAATGATATAGAAAAACCTGATGATTTTGTGATGAAGAGTGTCGCCAATAAAAGCAGCAACAAAATTTATATCATACAAAATGTAGATAAAAAAATTCCGTTGGAAACTATTGCCCGCAATAAGGATATGCGTATTGATAACCTGCTCGAGGAAATGGAAACCATTGTTGCGAGCGGCACAAAGCTAAACCTGAACTATGCCATTAATGATATGCTTGATGAAGATGAACAGGAAGAAATAATAGATTATTTTAAAAGCTGCGAAACTTCTTCACTTGAGGTTGCCCAGGAAGAGCTTGCCGGCAGCGGATTTGACTGGGAGCAACTAAAGATTATGCGTATTAAGTTTTTGAGTGAATACGGTAACTAAAGATATTACGGAAATTACCTGGTATCAAATTTTGTTTGAATTGCTTTATAAGGGCAATCAAAATTTTTTCAATATGATACTTATTGCCGGCGACTTGCAATCAATAAATTGAGATCAGTAAATTTCAGATCAAAACGCTGGCTGAGATAGAAATTGGTGAGATGCCCTTTGTACAAATAAATACCGTGACGCATATTGAAGTTTTGCCAAACCATTTCATCCAATCCGCCTGCATCGCTTGCATCAAGAAGTAAAGGCATCAGTACATTACTGATAGCCTGGCTCGCTGTTCTGGCAAATCCGCTTGGAATATTGGGTACGCAATAATGGATTATACCATGCTTGACAAATGTAGGACGCTCATGCGTGGTAATTTCGCTGGTCTCGAAACAGCCGCCGCGGTCAATACTCACATCAATGATCACGCTGCCGGGCCGCATCGCCATCACCATTTCTTCAGTCACTACTATTGGGCTGCGGCCGGTCTCATTACTCAATGCACCTACCGCTACTTCACAGGTCTTTAGCTGTTTCGATAAAATTTTCGGTTCGATCACACTCGTCCATACCCGAACAGCTAAATTATTCTGTAAACGTTTTAAGCGATATACATTATTGTCAAACACCTTTACGGAAGCTCCCATTGCCAGCGCGGTTCTTGTAGCAAACTCTCCTACTACGCCTGCTCCGATAATAATAACTTTTGTTGGCGGGATGCCACTGATACCGCCAAGCAGCACTCCTTTGCCATTGTTAGGGCTTCCGAGATAATGACCTGC
>JAHEZC010000408.1 GCA_023251275.1 Parafilimonas sp.
AAAATAATCCTGCAACAGAATTACTTGTATTTGAAGATGTTCCTCTTACGGTGTGGTTCAGGAACAGCGAAGAAAGAAGATCGCTGTTGCTCGTTGATCTGAAGACAGCGATTAAAGATGTAACGCTTGCAGGCATACTTCCAAAATATCTTGAAAAAATAAAAATAGCTGATGCAATAATTGAAACAACAAAAACAGAATTGCATAGCCACCGCAATCTCGCTGAGGATTATTGTGCCATCAAAGCCATTGAAGTGGAAGATATAGGTGTATGTATGGATATGGAAGTGGAACCTTCTGCAGATATAGAAGCGATATTGGGAGAAGCCTATTATTTAATTGACCAGTATTTCAGCCCCGACATAAAATTTTATTCATTGCAGCAATTACTCGATGACAAGATTCCTGTTGATGAAATCTTTGAAGGGCCTGCATTAAGCAATGGTTTTATAAAGAATGATGAGCTTGCTGCTGCTTCATTGCGCACTGTACTCTATACATCAGATGTCATCAATCTTTTGATGGATATTCCCGGCGTAAAATCCATAAAGAATTTTGCTTTCGCAAGATATGATGATGATGGACGCCTGGTGCAAAGTGAAAGCTGGAGCATGCCGGTTACTTACAATCATCAACCTCGTTTATATATTGAAGCAAGTAAAGTGCTTGTGTTTAAAAATAGTTTGCCGTTTCTTGCAGACAGCAACGAATTGCTTGATACACTGCAGGTAATAAAAGGCAAACACACACAACCAAAATTTTCTGTTCTTGAAAATGATTTACGTGTTCCTCATGGCAATTATTACAATCTTGAATTATATTACCCGGTACAGGATTCTTTACCCTTGACTTATGGTGTCGGATACGACGGCTTACCCAATTCAGCCGGTGATTTACGTAAGGCACAGGCAAAACAATTAAAGGCTTATCTCTTGTTTTTTGAACAGTTGCTGGTGAATTATTTAGCGCAGTTATCACATATAAAAGATTTGTTTGCTGTGGATGAAACGGTAGAGCACAGCTATTTTTCACGGGTTATTGAAACAACTGAAATAACCGGACTTGTTGAATTATACAATGGTTTGAATGCAACTCTGCTGCAGGGATTGACGGAGACAAATGATATGTTCCTTGACCGCCGCAACCGTTTTCTTGATCACTTACTGGCAAGGTTTGCAGAAACATTTAATGATTATGCATTGATGCTGTATTCATATACTGACGATAAAAATATTGCAGATAAACAGCTAATTGATAATAAAATTTCTTTTATCCGCAACTTCCCCGATATAAGTACCAACAGGGCAAGATCATTTAATTATAAGGATTCGGGATCGGTTTGCAACAATAAAAATATCGCAGGGCTGGTAAAGCGAATACAACTCTTACTTGGTTATAATAAAGCATACAAGGCTAATATTGAACTTTATGAAGAGAAAGATACCGATGGAAAATTTTATGAACGCAGGTGGCGGTTGGTGGATGAAAATAAAAAAATTTATTTAAGCAGCAGTACCAAATATGCAGATGCATCATTGGAAATAGCAGAAGCAAAAGCATGGAAAGAAATTGACCGGGTATTCATCTTTATGACACAGGCTTCACACTACAAAATAAAAAAAGTAAAAAAATTTGTGCTTAACCTCGTGGATGATGATGGAGAAATTATCGCAACCCGGAAAAAACATTTTAATACAGAGGCAGAGGCTGAAACAGCAAGAGATGAAATCATTGCTTTTGCCAATAAGATCATTACTTCAGAACAAATATTTATTGCAGAGCACTTATTATTCAGGCCACGGAATATTCCCGGCCTTCAATTTCCAGACGGTGATCCGTTGCTCACTGTATGTATTCCCAATGACTGCAGTATGTGTGGTGAAGAAGATCCGTATTCCTTCAGAATTACAGTTGTGCTGAATGGTGAAGATGGTATTGCCGATAAAGGGATGGAATTTCGCCGTTTTGCCGAACAAACTATCCGCATGGAGACACCGGCACATCTCGGAGTAAAAATTTGTTGGGTAAGTAAAAAGCAATTGGAAGCCTTTCAAAAGGCTTACTGTGCATGGCTTTCAGAGCTTGTAAAACCTGAGCCTGGTATCACAGATCTGCACAACAAATTGCTTGCTCTTCTTGAAATATTTCAGCAGCTTAAAAATGTTTACCCGCAGGCCACCCTGCATGATTGTATTGATGGCAATGATGGCAATCGTGTTTTTCTCGGGCATACTGCCGTTATTGATGATGAAGAATTAGACGAACAGATTAAAAAGAAAAAGGAAAATAAATAATTCACTTTCCGCGAAAGCGGATGCATAAAATTTTTGTTATGATTCCTTCAGCAGAAAATTCCGACTATCCAAAATTTGTAGCCGACCAGGTACTTACCTCAGATAACCTGAATGATTTGTTCGGCTACCTAGATGAACAGGAAAGGATGACCCGCACAAACTTAGTGGGTATGGGCATCGTTTGCGGCCTGAAGGTAATAACGGCTGCGGATGGAAGCAGTATTAAAATTACAAAGGGAGTGGGTGTTACAAGTTCAGGTTACCTCGTCGCAGTGCCTGATATTACTTACACCAAAAGAACATCAAATGTTTTTGATGCGGTAAAATGTGCGTACTACGACAGGTTTGTGGATATATCTTCCAAAACACAACGCTTTGATTTATGGGAACTGAAACAAGATGCCGAAGCTGAAGGCACAACAGGTTTAACAAGTACGTTTTTAAATGATGGTAAAAAAATTGTGTTGATTTTTGTTGAGCTGCTGGAAGAAAATAATAAGAACTGTGATCCTGATTCATGTGATGATAAAGGGACAAAGGTTACAGTAAATTTCAGACCATTGCTTGTTTCAAAGGCAAATGCAGACGCCTTTTTATCAAATAGTTCAAACAATACAGTTACAAACAATGCAGTATTATTAACGGAAACAAAAATGCCACGGTATGATGTGGCTTCTACTCTTTTGTTGGATTCAGAAGATGTATTTGAGGCTTACCAAAAAATACTTACACCGGCTTTCATTGGTTCTGTAAAATCAGTTTTGTCAAATGCATATACAAAACTGAATTCTTTACTGGCTGATGATTTTCCAACGGATCCCTTCAGCACAATCAATTCACAATTTGCATTTTTGAATAATGGCACTATCTCACCAGGCCAGGCTATAAACCTGCAGTATTACTATGATTTCTTTGCTGATTTGCTTTTGGGATATGATGAATTAAGAAAAAAAGCGTTTGACGTATTATGCGAATGCCTGCCGGATGAGAGCCTGTTTCCAAGGCATTTATTACTGGGTGAAGCAATTGGTTTTGATGAAATGAATTCGTTGTACCGGACAAGGTTTATTTCTTCTCCTGTATTATGTTGCTGTGCTGATGATGCAAATGCTGTAAAGTCATTATTCAGGCGGCTGGTGCTGATGATGGATAATTTTTTATTAAAAGCTGCGGGGAATGATACATTTAATCAAAAACTCTCAATTAAAATTACCCCTTCTTTTTTGGGCAAAGAAGCGCTGTCAGAAAAAGCGATTCCGTTTTACTATAATGTCAATACAGGCGTCGAACCGCTTTATCTTTCATGGAACAGGAAAAGAACAGAAACCAATACTGCCACCCATATCTTA
>JAHEZC010000016.1 GCA_023251275.1 Parafilimonas sp.
AACGGAAGCTGTGAAATTATTGCTCGAATATATTCAGTTACGCTTTGATGTGATCCGTGTTTATGCAGAAGTTTTTGAACACGATAAGGCATCCATGAAAGCACTGCAGAAAAATGGATTTTATCTCGAAGGCATCAGGCGTAAAGCTGCTGTTAAAAATAATTTGTTGATTGATGATTATGTGTGGGTAAAATTGTTATGATATATGGTGATATATTATTAGGTTGCATTGATTGCTATAGTGGAATGAATGCATAAGCGAAACGATATTTATGTCTCGTTACAAAAAAACCTGGCAGATCATCCTGTGTAATTCCTTAGAAAATTTCAGTTATGCTTACCAGTAATGAAATCAAAAAAAAATTAGGCGAGTATGCTGCAGGTCTTATCGGGTCTGATATGCTGATTGGTTTGGGCACAGGCTCTACCGTGTATTGGCTGATACAGGAATTGGGAAAACGGGTAGGGGAAGGTTTGCATATTACAATTGTGCCTACATCAACCCAGACAAAAGTGCTTGCTTCCGAACTCGGAATGCAGGTCGCCGAATTGAATGATGTAGATTCTATTGCATTTACAATTGACGGTGCAGATGAAGCCGACCCGCAGTTTCAACTCATTAAAGGCGGCGGCGGCGCATTGCTGCGGGAGAAAATGGTGGCTGCTGCTTCGCAGGAACTTATCATTATTGTTGACGAAAGCAAAATGGTAGAAAACCTGGGAAAATTTCCACTGCCTGTGGAAGTAATTCCTTTCGGATGGAACCACGTGCGGCGCAGAATTAAGCAATTAGGTTGTGAAGAAATCATTTTGCGACAAAAGGAGGGTAAGACTTTTATCAGCGACCAGGGAAATTATATTCTTGATTGCCATTTTCAGATTATAGCCGAGGCTGCTAAGTTGAATGAAGAATTAAATTTAATTCCGGGCGTGGTGGAGACGGGATTATTTATTGATATGGCAACTGCCATCATCACCGGCTATGAAGATGGAAGGATAGAAGTTAAAAGAAAATAGTTTTATCAAAAGATGAAATATCAATTGTCATTCTCAGTTTTATCTTTTTTATTTCTCCTGAGTTTTTTAAACACATCAATACCAATCTTAACTTCTCCATTACTGTTTCCTTTTGCCCGTAAATAAATACTGGCGCCGGTTTTTGCATCCACCCCTTTATTTTTTGGTTTCAGGTTTTCATCCTGCTTCTTCAGGTTGCTTAGCGGTATTTGTATGCTGATATCAGTATTTGTTTTTGCGAGGTCGTACACTCCTTCTGCGTACATGTGAAGGACAGAGGATGTTATTTCCATTCGGTTAATCTGTACTTCGTTATTGCCGATGATCAACCTGTCTTTTAATTCTGCAAATTCAATATTGGAAAAATCCCTGTTTTTGAAAACGAGTGAATTAATATTTTCCAGCGGTTTGAAATTTACCAGGGCGCCTTTGAGAATCGAAAAATCAACGGTGCCCTGCACAGATTTTGGGATAATATGGCTCCCGCTGCCTATGCCTAATATTATATCGGCTTTTGTATTCATAGTGCCGCGGATATTGCTATAGCTGATACCATCCTGCCCAAAATCATTAAATGCATAAAATACTTTTCGCACATCTGCATTTTCTAAATTAATACTCGCAGTTGCCCGGTGGTAATTGTCGCGAACTTCACGGATTTTTGCATCCATCGTAAATTTGCCCCCCGCATGTCGCAAAGATGCATGCTGTATCTGCCAATTATCGGTGGCAAACAATACAGCAGCAGTTACATTATCTGCAATAAAGCGATCATATTCTGCATGTCCCGCGCTGATATTAAGCTGCAGCGTTCCTTTTTCCAGTAAATTATCAACCACAGATACAGTGGAAGCCAATTCATTTTTTTTGTTATTACGCGCAGCAACAGCTTTTTTGTTTCCAAAAAGAAATGAAAAATCATTCAGGTTGATTGAAGGCGTTTTTATATTAACGCTCACATTAGCTTTGCCTGCATCTGCGCCCGCAAGATGGCTCAGGTTGTACCCGCCGGCAGTAATCTCGAAATGGTTTTTATTAATATCACATTGCAGGTTATTTATTACCAATTCATCTTCTGATAATCCTATATCCCCATTGCAGTTTGTGATTTGAATATTTCTTGGCACATATAATAACGAGCCGTTTTTCAACAGAAATTTTGCACGCAGCTTTGTCAGCAGATCAGTATTGGCAATTAAAGGACCATTGTATTGCAAAACAAGATTCGCATTGCCATCCATAAACTTAATAGTAGTAAGCGCAAGGTTTGCATCGAGTTCTTTTAAGGAACATTGTGAAAGAAAGCTAAATTGCAATACAGGTTTTGCAAGATTGCTGATAAGTATGCTGTCTGCAATTATATTGATGCCATTCCATCCTCCTGAAAATTTTGTAAATAGGATAATTGAATTTTCATCTGATGGCGGCAATGAATCACTCATGTGATTGATAAATTTTCCTTCAAAGCTGCAGTTGGTAAAGTTCGTAACCGGTGTGCCGATCTCATTTCCCGAAGTTTGTATCGCCGCTGTTACGTAAGGATCGCCTCCTCCCTCAAGCGGTCCCTCTAAAGTGGCCTCAACGTTGATTTTATTTTTCAGATCCACCACATTGATTTTCTTCTGTATTCTATCGGTAAGAATTTTTGCGGCCTGCTTAAGTGGTACGCCTGTTGTTTTTACATGCAATTGAAAAAAGGCAGAATCCCGGAAATGAAATTTTCCCCTGAGTAAATATTTCTGGTTATTAATATTAATTGCCGTTTCATCAAACAATAGTTCTTTTGAGACTGTATTAAAACGGAGCCTCCAGCCATCTGCTTCAATTAAATGGTTTTGCAGATAGCTTCCTTTCAGGAGATTAAATGCCAATCCATTCATCAGGCATTTTTCATTCATTTTTATATGAAGTGATGAATCTTTTCTGTTTATGTCGGCTTGTAAGGAGGAAAAATTAAATTCATATCTTTTCTGCCTGACCGCATGTTCAATTAATATATTCACATTTTCGAGTTCAACATGATTTATTATAAGTGAAGACGATGACGATGCGGATAAAGCTGTATCTTTTTTTGAAAGAAGATAGCTGTTGCTATAGCCTGAAGTATCTGTAAACAAATGAAAGCTGCAATCAGATATTTTCAGCCTCGCAATTTCACGAGGATGTAAAAGTTGAAATAAACCAATGCTTACTGCAATTTCCCCGGCCTGCAAAAGGGGTTTGTGATAATGAGAATCAAGCAGGCTCACATGACTCAATTTTACAGCAACGTGAGGAAAACTGCTCCATACCGAAATATCAATATCTTTTATCTCTGCTTCACCTTTTATTGCATTTGCAACCAATTCTTTTGCCTTTGCAATAATTTTCTCTTTGTTGAGATGCACATATAGGCCTGCAGTTGTCAAAGCAAGTATTATAAGCACAAGCAATGTACCTGCAACTCTCAGAAAAATTTTTACATATTTATTTTTCAGCAACTCTTTTATATCGCTATAACCAATGGTCATAACTAAAACTGATTCATGAATATTTTCAGACTAAAATTTTGTATCAATAATGTATGGCAGCATTGCCCGCCAGGTAGGCCAGTCATGATTGATTTCCGGGCCCCAGACATCAAGATCGTGCCAGATACCTTTGTCCCACAACACTTGTGAAAATCTTCTGTTGGCTTCGGGGTCTTCATAGCTGCCGCTTCCGGTATAAATATGAATATGATGAGATGCTCTTATTTTATCAAGATATTCCAGGTCAGTCAAATTGGGAATGTAATGAATCGGGCTGTTGAAATATACCTGTTCATCCCAGTAACCTTTGGTATATTCCGTGAGATCATATACACCGCTCATACTGACAGCGCCGTTAATACTGTCAGGCCTTTTCAAAAAAAGATTCATCGCATGCAAAGCGCCAAATGATGCGCCGCATGTATAGATGAAAGTTTCCGTACTGGTAGTTCTGCGAATGAAAGGAATTACTTCATTGAATACATATTCATTGAACTGATTGTGACGGATGGCTTTATGCTCGGGCAGCATTTCATTATTCAGCCAGCTTTCTTTATTAATGCTGTCTATGCTGAAAACTCTAATCTTGCCTGGTTCGATAAAAGGAGCGAGTGCATCTATCATTTGAAAACGTTCATATTCGAGAAAATCTGCCGCTGCTGTGGGTATCAGCAACAATGCAAAACCAAAATGGCCGTAAATAGCAACAGGCATTTCTTTATTTAAGGCAGGACTGTACCAGGAAGTAATTTCTCTTTGCATAATGACTTGTTTATTTTTTAAAATCGGTGTATGCGGAGTTGTAACATTTGTTTTTGTAAAACCTTAATTTCCTTTTCGGGCCTTACAAACAATTCTTTTTTATTTCATTCCAAAGATCGCGATAACATTGCGCAGCATAGCTGCTGTTGGCATATTCAAACAAAGGCTGGCGATGGATACCCATTTTCTCCACATCGCTCAGGTAAGGGATATAATTTTTAAAAAACAGCTTGTCTTTATAAAACCGTTGCATCACTTCATGATGAAGGTTTTTACGGTGGTCAACCATATTGAAAAAGCATTTTAGCTTAGCCGGATCAAGATCATTTTCTTTGAAGTAACTTATTACTGTTTCATAAGAGTGAACAGACAAGGTAGTGGGTATATTTGGCATAAATATCCAGTCAGCAGCATTGAAAATATTTTCGTGAAGCAATGAAATTCCCGGGGGGCAGTCAAGCACTACCATATCAAACTGTTTTAATCCGTTCACGAGACTTTTCAGCCGCTTCCTGCTTTGTTTCAGCTCATCCAATACCAGGTCTGCATTTCTCGCAGAAATATCTGCCGGGATTATCCACAAATTTTCAAACTGGCTACCCTGCATGGCGTCTTTAGGCGCCAGTTCATCCATAAGCAATTTTTTATTTTCATTCTTTGCTGTCGGCTGCACATTGAAATAATAGGAAGCAGAGCCTTGGGGGTCTAAATCCCATAAGACTGTTTTCATACCTTCTCCGGCGGCAAGATAAGCCAGGTTTACGGCGGCGGCAGTTTTGCCCACACCACCTTTCAGGTTGTATAACGCTAATGTTACCATGAAATAAATATACAAAAGTTTATTTCCAAATCAACATGCCGATAAAACAATGCAGCAGATTAATTGTCATCAGGCCTTCTCCAGAGGTTACCTCCTTTTCCAAAATTCAAATATTGCCTGTAGCACTGTATAATATAATAGCCTAATTCAAGATCATTCATTTGAATAAGCATAAAATATTCGGGGCGATAATAAACCATAAATGAATCTAATTCTGCGTCATCAAGTTTTGTAAGCTGGCGAACAAATAATTTAGTAAAACGATGGTCAATATATTTATCCTGTTCCTGCTGCAGCAATCTTTCCTGGAAACTTGCCAGTCTCCTGTTTCGCCGAAAACGGAATACATTGATGAGTTCATCAAGATCAAGCCCCACCGTTACACTTCCCGGCACATACGATGAAGGGGATGTTTCACTGAGCTTTAGGCCGGGTTTTTTATAATTGAATATTTTGGCATAATCCTGCCGGTTCCGGATTGAGTCAAGTTTGTAATCACTGCTTCTCACCTTTATTTCGGGCAACCAGGCGACATCTACATATAATGCTACTTCAAAATTCTGCGGATTGTTTATAGTATCTGCAGGATATTTCATGGTGCTTTTGTTTAGGTAGCTGAACCAGACTGAGTCTTTTCTGCTCACCAATATGGAATATTTCCCCAATGAATCTGAAATGGTTATTTTGCCTGAACTGGAAAACACTGATACGGCATCGAGCGGTTTTTTGCTGAAATAATCATACACAGTGCCATAAAGTCTGAACTGCTGGGCAAAATTTTTTTGCAGGCAACAAATAAAAATGAAAGTAATAATTAAGCGATACTTCAATGCAAATTGGTTTCGCCTGTAAAATAACTAATTGCCCTGCTAATCAGGAAATACAGTATTTTATTTAACCGTTTTTTACACTATATGCTGAAATACAACTTTAAAAATCAAGCGAGGTTCACCTGATATATTTTAATATAGTGCTGCGCAAATTCTCCGGGTCAAAGGGCTTGATGATATAATCATTAATGCCGACATCCAGCATATTGCCGTGTTCTTCGCTATATACGCTTGCTGTCAAGGCAACAACAGGAATGATAATGCCTCGCCTGCGCATTTCTTTTGTGGCTTCATAGCCATCCATTACGGGCATGTGCATATCCATTAACACAAGCTTATGCCTGCCGGGATCAATCATGTCAAGCGCTTCTTGTCCATTATGTGCCACATCAATTTTAGCGCCCCATCGTTCAAGAAATTTTTTTGCCACGATGATGTTAATGAGATTGTCTTCGACGAGTAAAATCCAAACATTTTCCAAAGATTGCTGCTCTTCCGGAGCAAATGTTTCCTCAATTGGTTCTTCAATCGGTGAGCCGACAGGAAACACCAGGGTAAAATAAAATAACGAGCCTTTGCCCAATTCACTTTTTAATTCAAGTTTCGAATCCTGCAATTCAAGTATTCTTTTGCAGATGGCAAGACCGAGACCCGTGCCTCCGAAACTTCGTGAGGTAGATAAATCTGCCTGTGTGAACTGCTCAAAAATGGCTTGATGTTTTTCCGGTGCGATACCTATTCCCGTGTCTTCCACTTCTACAGTTATCGAGATAAGGCCATTCATTATATAGTTTACTTTGAGTCTGAGGCATACCCGGCCTTTAGAGGTAAATTTCACGGCATTTTGCACAAGGTTCGTGATAACCTGGCTTATTCTTACAGGGTCTCCAATAACTGTAGTCTGTAGTTGCGGGTCGGCTTCAAACTTTAATTCATTACCTTTTTCATCTGCATTTTTTTGAAGGGTGGCCAGTACGTTTTTTGACAGGGTGGCAAGATCGGTTTCAATATATTCGAAACGTATTTTCTCGGCTTCAATTTTATTGAAATCCAGTATATCATTCACGAGTTCGAGCAGGTTGTTGGCTGAGAAAAGAAGTATGTCCAGGTTTTCCTTCTGATCTTTTCGCGGCTCGTTTCTCAACAGTAAATGAGACATGCCGATCACTGAGTTTAATGGCGTTCTTATTTCATGCGACATCATAGATAAAAATTGCGACTTAGCTTTCAGACCTTGTTCAGCCTGTATTTTGGCAAGTTTAAGGGCGTTGGCAAATCGAAAGGAAAGTATCAAAGACTGGAGAAAGAAAAAAGCAAGATAGCCATTAAAAATAGCAGGCTTCAATTCGCCTAAAACTTTAAAATACTGCAGGTTGATAATGATAAAGACCACCATTAACACACCATTGCTCATAAGGCCATAAAACGAACCACTTCTTTTGTTTCTGTATGCTTTTATGTAAATAAAAAATGCATAGGCAATATACACAAACATCCCTGCAAGAAACGGATTGATAAGTTGAGTAAATATAACGGGAGGAAGCAAAATAGCGGTGGCTGCAAAAAATAAAAAGAACCTCGTTGTCCAACGCATAAAGCGGATATGAACATCTTCCGGATAAAGAAACCTGATAAATTGAATGAGAAAAATTACACTCACGTACAGTGAAAGATATTCAAGCCTCACAGTCAAATACCAGCTTATGTCAGGGAAAATAGTGTGCAATACATACATACCGGTACCCATTACACGATAACTGTAAGTCATGCTGAAAAGGGAAAAAAAAAGCATGGCCTTATCATGTTTTCCAAAGAGGTATAATCCGAAGAAAAACAAGCCGCCCATGAACAAACATTCTGCAAGTGTAAAGTCCATGGCAAAATTCTTGTCCCTTGCAAGCATAAGTTTATCCTTGTCTCCGATAATAACAGGTTTATACGGCCCCCCCTTTGCATGTGAAAAATTAGCCACCTGCAGAATGATGCGTAGTGTATCAATATTATCAGGCAATGGCAAAGTTGCATTCATCCAATGCGGAATATAGGCTTGCTCAGAAGTGTCCGGCTTACCATTAGCAAAAAATAATTTATCATTAATATACAGCCTGAATGCGGTATAAACGTCGGGAATGACTATGGCAAGCGGCTCTGAATTCTCAGGCAGCAATACAGTTAATGTGTAAGTGGCAAATCCTTTTGATGGCAATGATTGATCATTGATTTTTGTTTCCGTGAATAGCGGGGGAAAATTGGCAAAAAGTTCCGGTGGCATGTAACTATCATCGGGAGATAGCAATCTTTTCCAGTAAAAACCCCATTCACCATCAAGTGGAATGTTCTCACGGGATAAGGTTTGATGACGCAGATCAAGCAACCCTTTTTTGGCTAATGGAGTAAAAGCAGTATCTGAAGCCCTGCAAATGTTAGTTATAGATAAAGCTAAAATAAATATTGCCGGGATATATATAAATCGCCTCATCATATCATAATTCATTTGTATCTGCGATAGCCATGAATTCAGAGATTGAAAATTATCGCAAATATTTGAAAGAAGGAGCAGAGTTTATAAAAAGTTTACACCGTAATGCATTTTATCAAAAAATATTTGCGCTTAATGTATAAGAAAACAAAAAGCCATTCCTTTATTCAGAAATGGCTTTACAATCAATTCAGCGAATTATTTATTGTTGTGGCTCCAATAGTTTAAAGAACTGATCGAGTTGAGGTAAAATTACAATTCTTGTGCGGCGATTAATTGAACGACCTTCTGCTGTGTCATTTGCAGCTATAGAAATATATTCTCCGCGGCCTGCTGCGGTCATGCGGTCGGGAGGCACTCCATAATCTTTTTGTAGAATGCGCACAACTGAGGTTGCACGCTTTACACTCAAATCCCAGTTGTCTTCAATGCAATTATTATGAATAGGGTTTGTGTCAGTATGGCCTTCCACCATAAACTCGATGTTTGGCTGATTCATCAACACTCTGGCCACTTTACCGAGAACAACCTTTGCCTGGTCTGTTACCTCATATTTACCGCTTTTGAAAAGCATTTTATCAGAAATATCTATATAAACGGCGCTTTTATCTACTTTAATATTGATATCCTGGTCACTCAAATCGCCTATAGCGCCCTTCAAGTTCATCACTAACCGCATATTGAGAGAATCTTTGCGTGCCATAGCGGACTGCAGGTCCTGTATGTAGGCATCCTTGGCGCCAATGGTTTCAAGTGATTTCCTGATACTTTCAGCCTGTGAGCCGGAAATGACGGAAAGATCTTTCAATTGATCCAATACCTGGTTATTATGTTTTTTCAGGAATTCAATCTGATCTTTCAGGGAATTTACTTCTGATTGGGAGTTAGCCAGCCTTTGCCTGTAAGCGCTTGAAGAATCCCGGGCATTCTGATCACAATCCCTGAGCTTGCCCTGCAATTCGAGATAAGCTCCATTGAGCTGCGTATATTTCGATTCAGCCTCTCTTAATTTTTTTGGACTCACGCAGGAAAAAAGCAGGGATGCAACTATTCCTGCAAGTAAGATTTTTTGAAGTTTCATTTTGCGTTGATTTAAGATAGTTAAAATAATTTTATTGGGGTTAAGAAAACTGCATCAAAAATAATTATATAGTTAAATAACTACCGCACACCGCAAGTATTTGTGAGGCTTTAAAGCATTTTACAGAAATTATTTTAGTTTTATTAACTATATTGACGTTCTGAGAATGGCAGAACTATATTAAAAACTCCTCCGTATGGATTATCTGTGCGGGATAATTCTTTCATTTGCTGTTTTCCATAGATTTTATCCTACCTTTGCATCCATTTTAAAAGAAGAAAATTTTGGATGCTTCAAAAAGTATTGAGATGTCTTATTTAACAAAAGAAAAAAAAACAACAATTTTTGCAAATCATGGTGGCAAAGCTGAGCATACCGGCTCTATTGAAGGCCAGATAGCGTTGTTAACAGAACGCATTTCCAGCATTTCCGGTCACCTGCAGGCAAACAAAAAGGATTATTCCACTCATCGCGGTTTAATGCAACTTGTAGGTCAGCGTAAGCGATTGCTTATCTACCTGCAGAAGAACAACCTCGAAGGTTACCGCGCTTTAATCGAAAAACTAGGCTTAAGAAAGTAAGCAGGAGAAAATGCAAGTAAATCTATTCTGACCGATAATTTCCTGGTCGTAAATATTCTGCGCTCTCGTGTTTATTTCAGTACATCATTACTCAATGGTTTGCGTTTTGCAATGAATGTCCCGCCTTGTGTCATTGTAAATCATAATCAAAAAATCGTAAATTGAATCATGTTATCTCAACCAATCCAGGTAAGCTTCAGATTGCCAGATGGCGCTGAAGTAATAATCGAGACGGGCAAATTAGCCCGCCAGGCTCATGGTGCTGTTACAGTGCGCCAGGGTAATTGCATTATATTGGCGACTGTAGTTGCGAATAAAGAACCCAAGGAAGGGCAGAGTTTTTTTCCTCTCTCAGTAGATTACCAGGAAAAATTCGCCTCTGCCGGGCGCATTCCCGGTTCTTTTTTTAAAAGAGAAAGCAGGCTGAATGATTATGAAATTCTGATAAGCCGTTTGATTGACAGGGCGCTTCGCCCATTATTTCCGGAAGATTATTTATGTGAGGTACAGGTATTGGTGACTTTGATTTCTTCTGATCCTGAGATCGTGCCGGATTCATTGGCGTGCCTGGCAGCTTCTGCAGCGCTTGCTGTATCAGACATCCCGATCAAGGAAATTATTTCCGAAGTACGTGTGGCAAGAATAGATGGCCAAATGCATATCAATCCGGTACGTTCGCAGTTGACTAAAGCAGATATGGATTTTATGATTGGTGCTACCGAAAAAAATCTGATGATGGTTGAGGGTGAAGGTAAAGAATGCGGTGAAGAAGATCTTGTATCAGCATTGCAATTGGCGCATGATGCCATTCGGATTCAAATCAAAGCCCAGGAAGAGTTAAGAAAACTGGCAGGAGTGCCGGGAAAACGTGCTTATAACAAACCTGAACAAAATGAAGAGCTGCAGGCAATCGTTGTGAGCTTCTGCAAGGATAAAATATACCAGATTGCAAAGAGCGGCAGTTCAAAAAAAGAACGAACTGAAGCTTTTTCAGGATTACAAGATGAACTGATTGTGGGTTTGGGTGAAGAAGCAGAGGAAAATATTAGAACGCTTGCGAAGAAATATTTTGATGACCTTCAATGGGAAGTAGTGCGGCACATGATTTTGGATGATCGAATCCGACTTGATGGAAGACAGTTAGACACAATCCGCCCCCTTAGTATGGAAATTGATATATTGCCATCTCCGCATGGTTCCGCATTATTCACCCGCGGAGAGACACAATCTTTAACAACCGTCACATTAGGAACTCCATTGGATGAATTGCTTGTAGAAAGCGCTGCAACCAGTGAGTATAGTAAATCCATTCTGCACTATAATTTCCCCCCTTTTTCAACAGGTGAAGTTAAAATGATGCGCGGTCCGGCCCGGCGCGAAGTCGGGCATGGTAACCTTGCCATGCGTTCTTTGAAGCAAATGTGGCCTGGCAATGAATATCCTTACACAGTCCGTATTGTCAGCGATATTCTGGAAAGTAATGGCTCATCTTCTATGGCTACAGTTTGCGCAGCCTCTTTAGCTTTGATGGATGCCGGTGTACCTTTTAGAAAGCATGTTGGAGGTGTGGCAATGGGGTTGATTACAAGAGCAGGTGATGGGAAATATGCCATTCTTACAGATATTTTGGGTGATGAGGATCATCTCGGAGACATGGATTTTAAAGTTACAGGCACCCGTGAAGGCATTTGCGGTGTGCAGATGGACATCAAAATTGATGGCCTGAGCATGGATCTGATGCGTGAAGCCTTAGAGCATGCACGAAAAGCCCGTTTGTTTATCCTGGATGCCATGTATGTCGCTATGCCCGCAGCAAGGCCGGAAGTAAAACCACATGCGCCCCGAATGGAAAAACTGATCATTGATAAAGAATTTATTGGTGCAGTTATCGGGCCACAAGGTAAAGTGATTCAGGAAATTCAGAAAGAAACAGGAACTACTATCAATATTGAAGAAGTTGGAAATTTTGGGGAAGTGAGCATATTCTCCGCAAATAAAGAGAGCGTGGAAAAGGCAGTAAGGTGGATCAAGGGAATTGTAGCTGTACCACAGGTGGGTGAAGTCTATGAAGCCAAAGTTAAGAGCGTGCAGCCTTATGGCGCATTTGTGGAATTTCTTCCTAAAAAAGAAGGCCTCCTGCATATTAGTGAGGTGAGTTGGAAACGGCTGGAAAGCATGGAGGGTGTATTGAAAGAAGGCGATATAGTGAAAGTAAAGCTGGTGGGAATTGATCAAAAAACGGGAAAATTTAAATTAAGCCGTAAAATATTAATGCCAAAGCCGGAATTCAAACCCCGGCAGGATGGATTAAATGAAAGTACAGCAGTTCACTCCTGAACTGAATAATGATTGTTTTTTATTTAATTGATATATCAGGCAGATTCAATTTTTCTTCAGTAAATTATTTGTTTACTCTGTTCTGACTTGTGCTGAGAACTGCGCAAAATCCCGGAAAATTTCATGGAAATTTCCCGGTAGTAACAAAAAAGCGGCGTTTCATAAAATTTAATCCCGGATTTTTTTCCGAAATACTTTCGATGGGATTATGATTTATAAATTGTACAACTTATATTTGTTGTCCAGCCTAATCGTTTCCACCAATGAATGAACTGTTATTAATTGTACTGGCTTATCTCATTGGCTCAGTTCCAACTGCTGTTTGGGTGAGTAAATATTTCTTCGGGATTGACATACGGGATTATGGAAGCGGCAATGCAGGCGCCACCAATACTTACCGGGTGCTTGGCGCAAAATGGGGAACTCTTGTAATGATAGTAGATATGGTGAAAGGTGTTGTTGCAACATCTTTATATGTATTGCTTCCTTACTACGCAACTGATGAATGGGCAAGAACAAACCTGATGATAGGTCTCGGGCTGGCGGCTGTACTGGGGCATATTTTTCCATTGTGGGCAGGTTTTAAAGGCGGCAAAGGTGTGGCCACCTTATTTGGAATGATACTCGCTATTCAACCTTTGGTTGCAGTTTGTTGTGTAGGAGTATTCCTCCTCGTTTTATACCTGACAAGGTTTGTATCATTAAGCTCCATTTTGTCAAGCGTT
>JAHEZC010000409.1 GCA_023251275.1 Parafilimonas sp.
TAAACATGTTTGCCTGCAGCTATTGCCGCTTCTAAAAATTCTACATGACTATAAGCGGGAGAAGAGATCAATACAGCATCCACGTCTTTATTCTCCAGCAATTTCATATATGCTTTTGAGCCCTGGTAAATATTTTGTTTATTCAAAGCAGGGAAATTTCTCGCAGCATTTAGCTGGTTAAAATTTTTTTCTGCAGTCAGCAGCTTATCGTCAAAAAGATCTGCGATTGCAATAATGTTACAGTTGGTATTGGCAGACATGGATGATATAACAGCAGTGCCCCTGTTACCGCAGCCTATAACTCCAATTCGAATAGCAGAATTTGCACCTGATCCAAAAACAATGGCCGGTCTTAAAATTGAAAAAGCAGAAACAGCAGCAGCATTTTTAATAAATGTTCTCCTATGCATAATATTTGATTTACGTGTTTAACTAATGGCAACAATGCATTACGCCATCCAATTTATTTCAAAATATCAACCCGCACAAAAAATCTTATCTCCGCGGCTATAGGCACCCGGCCATCCTGTACCTTCGCAAAAAATTTCCAATGAAATCATTTCTTCTCTGTTTATGCATGCTTATAGGCTTGCTCGCCGCTGCACAAAAAAAAGAAAAACTTTTTAACGGCCAGGACATTAAGGGATGGACAATCCACGGTACGGAAAAATGGTATGCGGAAAACGGCGAGCTTGTTTGTGAAAGCGGGCCTGATAAACAATACGGATATTTATCAACCGATAAAAACTACAAGAATTTTATTCTCACATTAGAATTTAAACAGGAAGCAAATGGTAACAGCGGTGTATTCTTTCGTTCGCAAATTCCTGAAGGAGTAAAGATAAGCGGCTGGCAGGCAGAAGTGGCGCCTTCGGGTGATCATACAGGCGGTATTTACGAATCGTATGGAAGAGGCTGGCTGGTTCAGCCCAAACCTGAAGATGAAAAGTATTTGAAAATGGGCGAATGGAATACTTACAAAATAAAAGTGGATGGTGATGAAGTAACTACCTGGCTCAATGGTCGCATGATGTGTTATATAAAAGATGAAAAGATCGGGCAGGGTGAAGGTTTCATCGCCCTGCAAATTCATGAAGGAGGCGGTATAAAAGTGAGATGGAAAAATATCGAGATAGAAGAATTGAAATAGAAATCTTTTGTATCTGAAGTAATTAAAGCTTGTTTCTCTGGCAGCCTGATTGACTTTTTATTTATACCCGGAAAGAATCATTGGTTGGATTTCAGCAGCCATTTAGCTTATGCAAATTCGGTGAGATAATTTTCTTAGGCAGCATCAGATTCATACAGACAAAAAATTGAACTTTTTTAAACAACAACATGATTTATTTTACACAGCTAATTTTCGTTAAAGAAGGACAGGAAAAAGTATTTCATCAATTTGAAGACATTGCCATACCGGTAATTTCAAAATACAACGGGCGGCTCTTATTGCGGATAAGGCCTGAAGAAAATTCTTTTATCAATTGTAGTATTGATAAACCTTACGAGATACATCTTGTCGAATTTAACAATGAGCAGGATTTTAAAAACTTTATGCAGGATGAAGAACGAAAGAACTTTTTACATCTGAAAGAACAATCTATAAAAGCTTCCATTTTAATCCAGGGAACAAAGCTATGATCAAGCGAAAAGAACTGCCGCCAAACATTTCATCAGGAAAAATTTTTAGCATTAAAAAATTACATCAACTCCTTTATCACACCGGCAAACAACTCGCTTAATTTTTTATCAGCCTTTCCGGCTGTAGCAATAATTTCTGAAATATCTACGGGATGCAGATTATCGGGATCACATTCATCAGTAATTACACTCACTGCAGCGCAGGGCAAACCGATCTGATTGGCAACAATCACTTCCGGCACCGTGCTCATGCCCACCATATCCGCACCCATTATTTTTAAATAACGGTATTCTGCTTTTGTTTCAAGATTGGGACCCATCACACTTGCATACACTCCATGCTTCAACTCAATTTCCATTCGTGAGGCGTGAAACGTGAGACGTGAGTTTAATAAATCATCATAGGGCGAGCTCATGTCTGGGAATCTTGTGCCGTAAGCTGAATCATTCAATCCGCGCAAAGGACTTTCCGGCTGCAGGTTGATATGATCTGAGATCATTACCATATCACCTTTTTTAAAATTCAGATTAATACCACCTGCGGCATTGCTCAGCAATAAATAATTTATGCCAAGCGCTTTCATTACACGGATGGGAAAAGTGATCTGCTGCATGGAATACCCTTCGTAATAATGAAACCGCCCCTGCATTGCCAATACTGTTGAGTTTCCGATAGTTCCGAAGATCAGGTTCCCTTTATGAGATTCCACAGTGGAAACAGGAAAATTCGGAATATCATTGTAGGAGATTTGTTTTTCGATATTGATATGCTGCACCAATTCTCCCAATCCTGTTCCGAGCACAACACCAATATCAGGCTTTGCAAAAAACTGCTCCTGTAAAAAGGAAGTGGTTTCAGTTATTTGTTCCAGGTAATTTTTCATAAACGATTGTTTCAATAAGCAACAATAATACATTGAAAAAATACAACGCCATAAAATTATTTCCTGTTTTTATTGTTGCAATGTTTGGTATTGCAGGTTACATTTTATACATTGATGGTATGAAATAAAAAACTATGCCTGAAATAAAAAAAATAAATAAGCGAAAGCGCATCGGCCTGGTGGCACATGATCATAAAAAACCGGATTTGATTGACTGGGCTGTATTCAACAAAACGGTGCTGGCAAAGCACGAATTGTTTGCAACCGGTACTACCGGCCACTTAATGGAAGAGGCGCTGGACAGGCCTGTTAAGAAACTGCTCAGCGGCCCGCTTGGCGGCGATCAGCAGATAGGAGCAATGATCGCTGCGGGCGAACTGGATATGCTGATCTTTTTCTGGGACCCGATGCAGGCTCAGCCGCATGACAGTGATGTGAAAGCATTACTCCGCATTGGTGTTGCCTGGAATATACCGATGGCCTGCGACAGGGCCACTGCTGATTTTATAATAACATCGCACTTTATGCATGAGGAATACGAAGCCATCATTCCCGATTACTCAGATTATCTTCATCGCTCAATAGAAGATGGCCATGCATAAAATTTTACTGCGCCCCTGGCAGCGTGAAGATGCACAGCCTCTTGCTATTATTGCCAATAACAGGAATATCTGGAACAACCTGCGTGACCAGTTGCCGCATCCTTATACGGTGATGGATGCAATGCAGTGGGTAGCGCATTCCAAAGAACAGGATCCTGCTGTAAATTTTGCAGTTATTTACAATGGTGAAGTAGCAGGGAGCATTGGCTGCGTGACCAAAGATGATGTATATCGCAAAAGCATGGAGATCGGGTATTTTATCGGTGAAAATTTCTGGGGAAAAGGTATCGCAACGGAAGCTGTGAAATTATTGCTCGAATATATTCAGTTACGCTTTGATGTGATCCGTGTTTATGCAGAAGTTTTTGAACACAATAAGGCATCCATGAAAGCACTGCAGAAAAATGGATTTTATCTCGAAGGCATCAGGCGTAAAGCTGCTGTTAAAAATAATTTGTTGATTGATGATTATGTGTGGGTAAAATTGTTATGAT
>JAHEZC010000017.1:0-5564 GCA_023251275.1 Parafilimonas sp.
TATTCTCCAAAACACCGATCCTTCCCTCGTAATACAACAAATGGATATGGGCAATATGTATGGCGCAGGCGGAAGGCCGCTGGAATTGATTAAACAATATCCCGGAAGATTCCAATCCATGCATGTGAAAGATGAAATAAAAAGCGAGAAAGGGGGAGAAATGGGTGGCTATGACAGTACAATACTTGGAACAGGTGTGGTTCCTGTAAAAGAAATATTAGATCTCGGCAAAGAATTGGGCGGAACAAAACATTTCATCATTGAACAGGAATCTTACCAGGAAAAAACAGCGCTGGACTGCATAAAAGAAGACCTTGATATTATGAAGAAATGGGGTTATTGATCGTTGAAAAATCCTGAGAAAATTTTGGATAAGATGGATTGCTGAAGTTACAAGGCCTCGTCAATTATTCTTTTTTTTGCGTTACCACTACTTTTGTATCTGCACCGGCCAATGAAATATGATTCTTACTAAGCAGCCCTATAATCTCAAGATTTACATCTTCCCGGAGCGCATTGAATTCGGTGATGGTTTGTTGCATTGAGGTGAAATATTCTACTGTGATAATATGAGCGTTCCTCCCGGTATCGCTTAAGAAAACAGCATTATTTTCAATTATATCTTTATGCAAAACCATCTTTATGGCAGGAATAACTTTTCGCAATTGTTCCTGTGTAGCAGTCAGTGCGATTTCGAGCTTTAATTCCGCTTTTCGTTGCGTACGCATGGAAATGTTATCAAGAATGGTATCCACCATTTGTTTGTTGGGAACGGTGATAAATGTTTTTTGATCTGTCCGGATACGTGTGCTTCTCAAACCTATTTTCTCTACTGTACCATTGAAACCCTGCACTTTTACCAGGTCACCGGTAGCAAATGGTTTGTCGAAAAAAATAATGAATGATGCTATAAGGTTTTCAAGATTTTCCTTTGTGGCGAGAGCGATGGCAGCGCCAATAATACTTAATCCGGTTACAAGATTTCCGACGTTGTAATTGAAGGCTAATTTTAGAATCAGCAAAATGCCGATAAATATAAGTACGACCCGGAAAAAATCTTTGAAGAAAATGATGAGCTGATTGTTGGCCTGCACATCGGTCTTGTTTGCTTTCTCTTGAAGTATGAGTGCCGCATATTGCACCATTCGTATGCAAAGCAGAATGAAGCTCACGATGAGCGCTATTTTCCCGAGCGCTTCCACCACTTTGTGTGTGGTTGTTTTATATATTTCGATGTCAAGAAAACCCGGGAAAATAAGTTTGCTTAATGAAATAACAGTGATAAAAAGAAAAATAAAATTCCCGAGGGGCTGACTTATAAGCTGAATAAATGATTGTTTATAAAATCTTTTTCCCGCTTTTGTAAATGATCTGAATAAGAGCGCAGCAAAATATTTTGAAATAAACCGTTTAATAATAAAAGCGATAAAGATCGCTGCAAATACTTCGAGGTATAACTGAACAGTATTTTCTAAAAACTGTTTTTGAAGAAAATCGTACATACGTCCTGATTACTGTATTTTGTAAATAACTAAGCCATCTTTTTGTAAAATAAACGCTTTATCGTTTTGCCTTTGTGCTTTTAAAGCATTTGCCACGTTTATGCTCAAATTAAATTTTCCGGATGCAAAGGTTTTGATATTATCAAAGTAAATATAATTGTCATCACGCCCGGTTAAAAAATTTGCTGTAACATTTACATCTTTTCTGTTCTTTGCTTTTATTTTTTGTTTGAATGCCCCATAATAATCAAACAACATCCAGCCTGTCTTTTCATCATAAAGATAAAGCATGCCCTCATAGTCTATAATGCGTGAAGGCAAAAATTCATCGGAAAACAAGATGCGGAAGTCCGCAGTTTGTAATAGTATATTGCCATTATCGTCAAGCTTTTTCAATTTATTTTCCAACTCGTCAAAGACCCAATAATTGTTATCATAGCTTTGCGCCACTGCTTTAGCCTGCAGAATCCCTGACCTTCTCAAATCTATTGTATTACGTATATTGAGAAAGCGATCAAGCAATACAATGGTAGAAAAATCTTTATAATATACCAGGATTTTCAAAGGGTTATTTACATCAAGCAGGTAAATATTCCCATAACGACGGGTATCATTAAATACAGCAACGGAATCATATTTATTATTCAGTTTTTTTATCCTGTTATCTGCATTAATCAGGAAGATATTATTCAGATTGTCCACATAAAAATTTGTGTAAGAGCCTGGTATTTTTTTTTCCGGCAGCAGCAGCAGAGTGGTATCAGAAAATGCAAACACAGTTATTGCCCTGATAAGAATAAAGCAACAGATATATATGGATCTTAGTCTTCCCATTTTTTTAATTGCAGGTTATTGCCGTCAAAATCAGCGTAAGTAAAATTTGTTATCCAGTCACCGAGGTTTATATAATTTGAATGTTTGCCCAACGGGTAATTGAGGGGATAATGCCTGTGGCCGAAAATAAAAAAATCATAATGTTCTTTTGCCAGTATTTTCCTGCAATAAATAATAAGCCATTCTTTATCTTCTCCAAGAAAATGCATATCTGCAGTCCCGGTCTTTTTTCTGCTTTCCCTGCTGAAATAATTGGCGAGGCCGATGCCCGGTGTCGGATGTAATTGCCCGAACAACCATTGACAAAATTTATTACGGAAAATTTTTTTGATGAATTTATAGCCATGATCACCTGGGCCAAGGCCATCTCCATGGCCTATATAAAATTTCTTTCCATTCCATTCATAAGTCCTCGGTTCATAATAAACCGGAATATTTAATTCTTTCTCAAAATATCCTTTCATCCACATATCATGATTACCCACAAAAAAATATACAGGTATGCCGCTGTCGGTTATTTCTGCAAGCTTGCCAAGCAGCCGAGCATATCCTTTTGGGATAACCGTTTTATACTCATACCAGAAATCGAATATATCACCCAAAATAAAAATTTCTCCTGCGCTGTACCGGATTGATTCAAGAAAACCGACTATTTTTTTTTCACGCACCAGGCTGCTTTCATAGTCGGGGGCGCCAAGATGAAAATCAGAAAGGAAATAAATTTTTTTATCCGGAGAAACAGTCATTGAATAAAGATAATTATTCCCTTTCAGGGAGCATCCGTTTCTACCAAAAAACAAAATACTTCTTTAGGCCCGTGAACACCAACGACCAGGGTTTTTTCAATATCAGCCGTTCTGCTCGGCCCGGTGGCGAATGTAACCAGTGAGGGAAAGTTATTCTGGTATTTTTCTTTCAGCAATGCTAATCCGTCTTTTATATCGTAAACCAATTGACTTGTATAAGCAATACAAATGTGCACAGGCGTATATACGCTGACTGTCCGTCCGCTTTCCTGTGCACTGCTCATCACAATACTTCCGGTACGCGCAACGAGGAGCTCGCAGGAAGTGACGGCGGCTTCGCAAAACTTCAGGTATTCCGAACTGAATTTATTAAAACCGTTAGTTAATAACCTTTTCTTCAAATCGGTTTCACAGCAAAAAACTTTTTTCCATTTACGCACAGTGACCAATGTCTGCAATTGCTGCACGAGTTCTTTCTCATCCACGCAAAATGAAAATCGTCCCTGTAATTTAGTGAAGTTCTCGGCAAATTCTACCTCCGGATCCTGTTGGGAATGAGCAAAAATACTGTCTGTGCCTTCGCTTTGCGGAAAGGGAACAGGCACCGGGTTACTCAGTGCCTGTCTTATTTTTTTCAGTATGTTTTCTTTTGCTCTTGATATTTTCATGAAATATCATTTTAAGGAAGGTATAGTGATGCCACTGTCATAAGGCGGCACTCCTTCGCTTACTGCTCCTTTATCGGCCTGCTTCTTTTCCGTATGATTTTCTTCCACATCAAGCAGTTTCTTTTCTTCGTAAGGGCGCTTGCCGATCAATGCTTCCACATCACTTTGAAACAAAACTTCTTTTGTCAATAATTCTTTTGCCAGTATCTCCACCTTATCTTTTTTGGCAATTAATAATTCTTTCGTTCTTACATAAGCTTTGTTAATAAGCTTTCTTACCTCTTCATCAATGATTTTACCTGTCTCTTCGCTATATGGTTTAGTAAACATATTTTCCTGGGTCGGATCGAAAAAACTGATGTTGCCGACTTTATCATTCATGCCATATACAGTAACCATTGAATATGCCATCTTGGTGATCTGCTGCAAATCGTTTGAAGCTCCAGTTGATATTTTTCCGAAGAAAATATCTTCACTTGCCCGACCGCCAAGTGTCATACAAATCTGGTCCATCAACTGGTCAGTATCATAAAGGTATTGCTCTTTGGGCGTATATTGAGCATAACCCAATGCAGCCGTACCGCGGGGTACAATCGTAACTTTTAACAACGGGTATGCATGTTCGAGGTACCAGCCGCAGATTGCATGGCCTGCTTCGTGATAAGCAATGATTTCTTTTTCCTCCGGGGAAATAATCTTGTTTTTCTTTTCGAGGCCACCGATTATGCGATCAATAGCATCCTGGAAATCACTCATATTCACTGCATCCTTGCCTTTTCGCGCAGCTATCAATGCTGCCTCATTGCAAACATTTGCTATATCTGCCCCGGCGAAGCCAGGCGTTTGTTCTGCAAGTTTATGAATGTCCAGTGTCTGCGAAACTTTAATGGGTTTAAGATGGACTTTAAAAATAGCTTCACGGCCTTTTACATCGGGCTTATCTATAGAAATTTGCCGGTCGAATCTGCCCGGGCGCAACAATGCAGTATCGAGCACATCCGGCCTGTTGGTTGCTGCAAGTATGATAATGCCCGCATCACCAGCAAAACCATCCATTTCAACAAGCAACTGATTCAATGTATTTTCTCTTTCATCATTGCTCATGATAGCATTGCGTCCGCGTGCACGACCTATCGCATCAATTTCATCAATAAAAATAATGCAGGGAGCTTTTTCCCGTGCCGTTTTGAACAGATCACGAACACGGCTGGCGCCTACGCCTACAAATAATTCTACAAAATCTGATCCGCTCATAGAGAAAAAGGGTACCTGTGCTTCACCGGCCATTGCTTTGGCAAGCAAAGTTTTACCGGTGCCTGGAGGTCCGATCAGCAATGCCCCTTTAGGAATTTTACCGCCAAGGGCTGTATATTTTTTGGGATTCTTGAGAAAATCCACGATCTCCATTACTTCTACTTTTGCTTCATCCAGGCCTGCCACATCTGCAAAAGTTATCGTTACTTTTGTGCCCTTATCGAATAATTGCGCCCTGGATTTTCCAATATTAAAAATTCCTCCCGGACCACCGCCACCGGCAGGGCCACCTACCTTGCGCATCAGTAATATCCAAAGCCCGACCATCAAAACTATAGTAATCAGTGTACTTACCACCGGGCTGCTGAAAAAATCACCTTCATTAATTACCTTAATCTGGACTTCCGGCACATTATTTTCAGAACAAAACTTTGTTAGTCTCTCCGGGAAAGTTTTGGAATCTGCAATTCTGAATTCAAATAACGGTCCCGTAATATTTTCCGGAAGGTCGTGCTGAAATTTGCTCCGGTAAAAAGACTTGTTTATGCTGTCATTTTTAA
>JAHEZC010000017.1:5574-13105 GCA_023251275.1 Parafilimonas sp.
ACCAGGTCCTTATTGCTTACCAGGTCTAACTTTTCCACATCACCCTTTAAGAGCATGACATCTTTAAATTCAAGTTCTGTTGTCTGAATTGTATCGGGAGTGCCAAAATGCATAAACTGGTATCCTATCAAACCAATAGCAAGTATTGCATATATCCAATAAATACTGAAACGCGGGCCCTTCTTTTGGCTGTTGTCCTCACGTCCCCTGTTATCTGTAAAATTGGGTCTTCCCTTTTTATCGTCCTGTGCCATATTTTCAGTTACTTCACAATTTGTATAAATGTTTTATATCTTTAAAAGTTCACAAGGCCCTAAAGTTAATGGTACTTAATTCTATGATGAACTTTAAGCCGGATTATTCATCGTATTCTGTTAAGCCCCCATCACTCCACATTTCTTCCAACTTATAAAACCTTCGCGTTTCAGGCAGCATAATATGAACAACTACATTTATGTAATCAATCAATATCCATTGCAATGCATAATAGCCTTCATGTTTGTAAGGTATTTCACCGCAGTCTTTTTTTACTTTTTCTTCCACAAAGTCTGCAATGGCCTTTAACTGTGTATGACTGGTAGCCTGACAGATAATAAAAAAATCTGCTACAGCTTCAGGTATTTTTCTAAGGTCAAGCGATATTATTTTGTCGCCTTTTTTTTCCCGGATAGCCTTGATAATGGATTTGAATAGTTTAGAATTTTTTGTCAGCCTTGCCACACTTAATTTCCCGTGGGTAGCCACATCAGATAAAGTTGCCAATAATGAACCAGGTTTTAGTGAATAATTTTTTTAATGTTCATGCTCAAAAATATATTTCAAATTTTGTTCAGCTTATAATGCTGAAACATATTGCAAAGGCTTCAGTACACAGAAGCAAGAACACTAATTAGCTTTTATCTTCCTGCTTGTGCAATCTTAAATCATTGCAAAAATTGAAACCTCAGAACAAAGAACTCCTATATCTTCGTCAAAAATAGTAATTCTTTTGCCTATCGCCGCTACAAATGATTCTTTTGCCTGTCAACTGATAGAATTAGAGGAAACGGATAGTTCCAACAACTATGCCATGGCTGAGGTGAAAAAGGGAATGGCATGGCATGGTAAGGCTTATTTTGCTCACCGGCAAACTGCAGGAAAAGGCAGGCGCGGCAAGGCTTGGCTGTCGGAGCCGAAGCAAAACATAATTTTATCCGTTGTGCTTAATACCAGTTGGTTACCCGTTTCTGCTCAGTTTCAATTGATGACTGCTGCGGCCATATCTGTACACTTTTTTTTTAACAAATATGCAACTGATGCCGCCACTATAAAATGGCCCAATGATATTTATTGGAATGACAGAAAGGCAGGCGGGATTTTGATCGAAAATGTTATCCGTGGCAAAAACTGGCAGTGGGCTGTTGTGGGAATTGGCCTGAATATCAATCAAACACAATTTGAACCATCGCTTAATAATCCGGTTTCCTTAAAGCAAATAACTGGGAAAAATTATGACGTGATCCAACTTACAAAAGAATTATGTGAGTGCTTAAGCCAGCAGTATCGGCAGTTGGAACAATATGGATTTGCCAAATTACTTGCTTACTATAATGAATTTTT
Source organism: Parafilimonas sp. (assembly GCA_023251275.1). Taxonomy (GTDB): domain Bacteria; phylum Bacteroidota; class Bacteroidia; order Chitinophagales; family Chitinophagaceae; genus JAHEZC01. The sequence continues at coordinate 7,174 of JAHEZC010000017.1, forward strand.
ATATAAAAAAAATAAAACGGTTAAGCTGAAAAATAATAATAAGGTGTACTCCTGCATAGTGAAAGAAGTAAATGTTTCCGGCGATCTTATTACATCATGTCCTGAAGAAACGGTTTTTAATGTTGATCACACTCAATGGCTATGTGGTTAGTTTCTTTATTTTTTATTCCATGCAGCAATTATTTCTTCAGCGTGGGTTTTTGATTTAGGCTTCAAAAAAATTTTTTTGATCTTTCCCCGTTCATTAATCAAAAATGTAGTGCGATGCACCCCCATATATTTATGTCCAAACATTTGCTTTTCTCCCCATACACCATATTGCTCAATGATTTTATGTTTTGGATCAGCAAGCAGTGTAAAAGGCAAATGAAATTTGGTCTCGAATTTTTTATGTTTTTTTTCATTATCCGGGCTTACACCGATAATTTCAAAGCCCTGATTCTTCAGCAAAATATAATTATCACGCAAATTGCAGGCCTGCACCGTACAGGTAGGCGTATCATCTTCGGGATAGAAATACAAAACGACTCTTCTGCCCTTAAAATCTTTTAATGAAATTTTTTTCCCATCCTGGTCAATGCCTTTGAATACTGGAGCTTTGTCTCCTTCTCTAAGTGTGATCATTGTTTATAGATTAACTGATTAATGAAAAATAATTTTATCGTCTTACAGCAAAATTATTATTTCACAAAAGAAAATGTTTTTTGAGTTGTGTTGCCTGCAATATCTTTCACCATCACATTCAACTGATGGTTTCCGGCCATGCAATGTTCATCAAACCGGTAGGTAAAAATATTTCCCTTCTGCTCAAAGAGCAGCCATTTACCGTCAAGCTCGGCCCGGAAATCAGTCACATCGTCCACATCATCTTTGCACAATAAGCGCAGAGTTTTTGTTGCACCAGAAAATTTTTGACCATCTTTCCAGCCTGATATTTGTATCACGGGAGGAACAGTATCAATTAATAATTGCACTGTCCCAAACCTGTTAAACCGGGCTGTCATCCAATCGCCTTTCCAATCGCCTTTTACTGTTGATTTAGTGTTGCCGCTTACTAATTGCATCACAGTTCTTTCTCTGAGTGTGTCATTTAGTGCGAAGGTTGTTTTAATCGAAATTGAAAAATTATCGTGCACAGGAACAGTTGGATTGTACAAAGTAATAAAGGCAGACGCTTTATTTATACCGAAATTATTCTGCTCATACCACAGAAAAGGGACTACATCATAAAAAGCAAATTTACTGAAACGTATTTCAACATTATTTCCGGTAACATTATTTTCCTGGTCGGGCAATAGCATCTTTGCATTTTGAGGGTAACTGTATGGTAGCTGAAGCGAACCATCAAATTGCATTTTAACATTCACGTTTGAGGTATTGCCATAAGCATCGCTGACTGCAATATTAATATTGTGCGGCAATGTATCTGTAAGAATGATCACTCCGTTGCTTCCGACATTATCAAAAATTGAAAGAAAATTTCCTGGAAGAAAAGAAAGGTGTTGTATATAAATTCCTGATGTTTTCCATTTTGAATAATCAATACAGGCGTTTGAATAACGTGTGTCTTTATACGAAATATTGTTAAGTGTAAACGCATTGATAAGAGAATCATCGAGCCACAACTCAGCCCGGTAAATACCAAATAAAAAAGGTGAATTAGAGCTTTTATCTTCCGCCCGTATGCCCAGGCTGATAAGCGGAGAGCTTACTTTTACTGTATTGGATCCAGAAGTATATTCTCCTTTTTTTCCCGATAAAACAATTGTGGCGGGGTTTGATTGGTAAGTACTGTATCTCCGGTCGTACCAATACAATCCATAAATCACCGGCGGAATTTTGTCGGTAATATCAAATCCAAATAATAATGGGTTGATGTTTTTATCTGTTTTTGTATCGCGTATTTCAAAATGAAGATGCGGCGCCTCCGATGCCCCCGTACTACCCGTATATGCAATAAACTGGCCTTTTTGTACAAGAAACATGGTGGACGTAAAGGTTACATCCTGCTCCCAGCTTTCGTCATCATATTGTTTTTGATGAATAAAATTTTCCAATGCATCATAAAAGCGGTTGAGATGTGCATATAGTGTCGTATAGCCATTGGGGTGTGAAATATAAATAGCTCTCCCAAAACCATTTTGCCCGATTTTTGCCCGGCTGATATATCCATCTGCTGGTGCATACAGCGGAAGGTTTTCCTTTCCCATTGTGCGCATATCCAGCCCCATGTGAAAATGATTGGAGCGTAATTCACCAAAATTGGCTGAGAGCTGAATAGGTATATTCAAAGGATTACGAAAATAATTTTGAGGATATATGCTGTTGCTCTGAGAAGAAGATGAAATGGTAATTATAGAAAAGATAAAGAAATACAGAAGATATGTGCGCATAATTCAAAAATATTCAGAAAGCAACCAGGAGAAGTGTGATTATCAAAAAATTTTTATACTTGATGCTGCATCTTACATTTGCACAATTTAGTTTAACATGCCTAAAGACAATTCTATAAAATCTGTTTTGATTATTGGCAGCGGCCCTATCATCATCGGGCAGGCCTGCGAATTTGATTACTCCGGTTCACAGGCAGCACGAAGCATTCGTGAGGAAGGCATAAAAGTCATTCTCATTAACAGCAACCCTGCTACCATCATGACCGACCCAATGATGGCTGACAGCGTTTATTTATTACCCCTGACAGTTGAAAGCATTGAACAGATATTAGAAGAAAATGAAATAGATGCAGTATTGCCAACTATGGGGGGACAGACAGCACTAAACCTGTGCAAGGAAGCCGAAGAATTGGGTATATGGCAGAAATATAATATTCGTCTGATCGGTGTAGATATCGAAGGGATTGAAACTGCTGAAAACCGTGAAAAGTTTCGCCAATTGATGATCAGCATTGGCATCCCTATAGCACCCAGCAAAACCGCAAACAGCTTTCTTGAAGGGAAAGAATTTGCGCAGGAACTTGGATTTCCCCTGGTAATACGACCGTCATTTACATTAGGTGGAACCGGCGGCGGTTTTGTACATGATAAAAGCGAACTGGATGAAGCATTGCAACGTGGTTTGCAGGCATCGCCGATACATGAAGTGTTGGTAGAAAAAGCTGTGCTGGGATGGAAAGAATTCGAACTGGAGCTGCTCCGCGATAAAAATGATAATGTGGTAATTATCTGTACCGTGGAGAATATGGATCCTATGGGCATACACACAGGAGATTCGGTTACAGTTGCCCCTGCAATGACATTGAGTGATACTGCATTTCAGGACATGCGCAATAAAGCGATACTGATGATGAGAAGCCTGGGAAACTTTGCAGGAGGGTGTAATGTGCAGTTTGCACTAAACCCTGAAACGGAAGAGATCATAGCAGTCGAAATAAACCCGAGGGTGAGCCGTTCATCTGCGCTTGCCTCCAAAGCAACCGGATATCCCATCGCCAAAATTGCCGCAAAACTTGCCATAGGATATACTCTTGACGAATTAAAAAATCAAATCACACAAACAACATCAGCTTATTTTGAACCTGCATTGGATTATGTGATTGTAAAAGTACCGCGGTGGAACTTTGATAAATTTAAGGGGGCCAACGATACACTTGGCTTGCAGATGAAAAGCGTTGGTGAAGTGATGGCAATTGGAAGAAGCTTTACAGAAGCTGTTCAGAAGGCGTGTCAGAGTTTAGAAAATGAAGCTGTAGGTCTGGGATATTATGGCAAAAGCCTGATGAAAAGTGAAGATTTGATTGAATACATAAAGACCCCGAAGTGGGACCGCATTTTCCGCATTAAAGACGCCCTTATGCAGGGTGTCACAGTAAAAACTATTGTACAGGCCACATATATTGACCGATGGTTCATTTACCAGATACAGGAAATTTGTCGCATCGAAAAAGAATTGGCACGCTATGCATTGGATAATTTACCTGCTGAATTGCTCAAAGAGGCTAAAAGGAATGGATTCAGCGATGAACAAATTGCACGCATAATGAAGAATACATGCACTGAAGAGCAGGTTTATGAAAAACGCAAAGCATTTGGCATAACACGTGTCTATAAAATGGTGGACACCTGCAGCGCTGAATTTGAAGCAAAGACACCTTATTTCTATAGCACATTTGAAGAGAAAAATGTTTGATAATAGTTTTACTTTTTTGACTGCAAAATATCACTGTTTGTTGATTTTAACTTTCCCGGATAAGAACAATGAGCTAATTTTATTTTGAATAACTTATGACAGCGTTTCAGAAAAAGTACGAGTTCATGCCTGATTGTTGCCAAAAATATAAGAAATACCACTCTTTTTCATTTCAAAAATCTATAAGAACACATATCTTCTTTTTTGTTCTGTCACTTCTGCTTATTATTGGATGCAAAAAGTCTGAAAATTTAATTAACGGAAATGGCGGCGGAGGTGAACTTCCTGAAAAACCCAATATTATTCTGATTTTAGGAGATGACGTAGGATATGAAGTACCAACCTGCGACGGCGGCCAATCTTATCAGACTCCCAATATTGATATGATGGCCCAACAGGGAATTCGCTTTACACAATGTCACAGCAGCCCGCTGTGTTCTCCATCAAGGTTCATGCTTATGACAGGCAAATATAATTTTCGTAATTATACCCAATGGGGTGTAATGGATCTTTCGCAAAAAACTATTGCTAACATGTTGAAAGCTGCCGGGTATACTACCTGTGTCTCCGGCAAATGGCAATTCGACGGGGGAGATGCATCTATACATACTTTTGGGTTTGATAAATATTGTGTGTTCAACCCATACCTGGACTACTCTGATGATGCAGGAAAAGGCTCCCGCTATAAAGATCCAACCATTTACCAGGATGGGAGTTATCTGCCTGCTGAAAAAACACTCAATCAGTATGGCGAGGATATTTTTGCCAATTATCTGATGAATTTTATTGATTCAAATAAGACGCGTTCTTTTTTTGCTTACTGGCCGCTTAATTTATGCCACTCTCCGTTTACACCTCCTCCGGATAATGCTCAATTTCCCAATTGGTATCCATTAAGAAGTAATACGGCATTTTTCCCGTATATGGTAAAATATATGGATAAAAAAATCGGACAGCTCATTGATAAAGTAAAAAGCCTCGGCATAGACAAAAGAACGGTGATTATTTTTATCGGAGGAGACAATGGCACTTCATGGGAAATAAGTTCCCGCTTTAATGGGATGTATATACAGGGAGGAAAAGCAAAGACCACGGAGTATGGAACCCACGTACCATTATTAATATATTGGCCTGGTACAGCGGGAACCGGCATTATAAATGATGATCTGATTGATTTTACCGATTTTTTACCAACTATTGCTGATATTGCTAATATTTCTAAACCATTTTCTTACGGTATTCTTGACGGAACAAGTTTTTACCCTCAAATAAGCGGAAGAGCAGGTGAACCAAGAAGCTGGATATTTACTCATTTTCAGTCTCATCCGGATAAACCCACTCCATTGTTTCGGTATGTACAGAATAAAACATATAAACTTTATGAAAGAAACGGTGCGTTTTATAATACAGTAAACGATATAAATGAAAAGTATCCCATAACCGATTCTGCATTGACAAATGAAGAACGACAAATAAAACAGGAATTTCAAACTGTGCTTAATCAAATGCATAATTAACCATACCCGAAGCATCCCTCACTCAATTTTTTTCAAACTTCTTCATCTACATTTGTTCTCACTGCAATTTTATTAAACTGTGAGCATGACTCATAAAACCAGGGGTGTTGTCTTAAGAACCATTAAGTACGGGGAAACGAGTGTGATCACTTCCCTTTATACAGAGCTTTTTGGCATACAGCATTATATAGTAAAAGGTATCAGAAAGAGCACTAAAAAGTCGCAGAGCGGAGCAAATTGTTTTCAACCCGCTGCTATACTTGATCTGG
>JAHEZC010000410.1:0-1521 GCA_023251275.1 Parafilimonas sp.
GGCAATTACTGCTTCACAGTTAGCATTGCAAAGTTCTCCAGACTATGCAAAGGTGAGTCTTGACAAAGTGATTAAAACCATGTGGGAAACGGCGCTTGATATGAACAGTAAATATAAGGAAACTGCTGATGGAGGATTGGCAGTTCATATTCCAATAAGTTTGAGTGAATGTTAATCTTCAAAGTGATTGCAGCTTTTGTTTTGATTTTGATAAAGAGGGATTTTTTAAGATGAATAAATCTAGGTGGATACCTACGTATAGATAAGAAAGTAGCTGTTTACAAAAATCAATATTGAGAATCGTGGATTATTTATTCGATACTGAATTCTCTTGTCCGTCATTGATCAACACATCAAGGCGGATGAGTAATTTTTCAACGGTTTTATCTTTTATTTTGCGAAAAAAATATCCATCCTCTATGCGATCGGTCCAGATGATATAAGTAAAAAACTGCAGTACTGTTGTCAGATTTATTTCTTCTATCCATTCATGCATGGTTTCGATTTCCGGCGGGCCTGTTTGCAATATATCATAGTTTGTATCAGCAAAATCATATTGGCAAAATTTTTCAGTAAACCGGTCTGTTATTTCTTTTGCGGGATGAATTTTTTTTTTCTTCGATGGGATGTGGTTTAATTTATCTGTTTCAATCAAAGAAAAGGCAGGCCTGAAAGCAATAAGTTCTGCTAGGCCATTAGCCTGGTGTGGGGTATAATCGTTTATGGACATGAATGGTATAAACAAAATTACAATCGTATCACCTACCTTAAAGTTTAGTATGGAGATTTATATAATTTTTAAGCGGCTTATTAAATAGGCATTAAAGCAGATGGTATTTTTGCAAAAATTTTTTTTCAGAATATCTGAAATATAAACAGGATGACAGTATTGCACAACCGTATTGCGCATGAAGAATTAAGACAGCTCCTCATGCTGGAAAAAGAACCGCGTATTACGCTCAGCTTTTATCATTACTTCCACATTCAACACCCACAGGAATTCAGAGATCAATTTTATAAACAATTCTTACAGTTGAAAGTGTTTGGAAGAATTTATGTCGCAAAAGAAGGTATCAACGCACAGGTAAGTGTACCGATGTCTGGTTTCAGCTCATTAAAAGATTTTCTTTTTTCATTTGATGCACTTACCGACATGAGACTCAACATTGCAGTGGCAAATGACAGAAAATCTTTCTGGATGCTGAAGGTAAAACTTCGGGATAAAATAGTGGCTGATGGAATTAATGATCCTGCATTCGATATGAGCAAAAAGGGAGAATATCTGGATGCAATGCAAATGAATGAATTGATGAAGGATGAAAGCACAATTGTTGTAGATATGCGCAATCACTATGAATACGAGGTAGGGCATTTTGAACATGCACTTGAAGTTCCATCCGATACTTTTCGCGATCAATTGCCTATGGCAGTTGATATGCTCAGAGGAAAAGAAGATAAAAATATTATCATGTATTGCACGGGCGGCATACGTTGCGAGAAAGCAAGCGCCTATATGCGGCA
>JAHEZC010000410.1:1531-3608 GCA_023251275.1 Parafilimonas sp.
GGAATTATCAACTATGCCAGGCTCGTAAAAGAGCTGCATGTGGAGAATAAATTCATCGGAAAAAATTTTGTATTTGATGAAAGACTCGGTGAGCGCATTACTGATGATGTGATTGCAAGGTGCCACCAGTGCGGGAAGCCCTGTGATATACATACAAATTGTAAGAATGATGGTTGTCACCTGCTTTTTATACAATGCGATGAATGTGCCGCAAAATACGAAGGCTGCTGCAGCAAAGAATGCATGGACACAATTAATTTGCCTCTTGAGCGGAGAAAAGAAATACGGAGGGGAATTACTAAAGGACAAAATATTTTTAATAAAAGCAAAGCAAGACTGAGGCCCAGGCTGACCGATTTGAACAAAACTTTATAATAGTTGTGAAACGTGAAAGGCGAGACGTGAAAATAACGTGTCTTGTCTTGAATTTCTATTAAATTATTTTTTAAAATGCATATATAACAGGCAAAATTGATAAGACGAAATAGCACTTATCTAAAATAATTGCCATCCCATTTGGCTGAAAAACTGTTTCCTCCTATCTTTGCGCCTCATTATTACAGAATTTATGAAAGAAGGCATCCATCCAAAAAGTTACAGGTTTGTAGTGTTTAAGGACATGAGTAACGGCTATTCATTTTTAAGCCGCTCTACCGCAGCTTCGAAAGAAACCGTCAAATGGGAAGATGGTAATGAGTACCCGCTTGTAAAGCTTGAGATCTCGAATACGTCGCATCCGTTCTATACCGGCAAAAACGTGCTGGTTGATACAGCAGGTCGTATTGAGAAGTTCAGAAAACGCTACGAGAAAAAATAATTTTTTCAAACTATCATCAATCCCTCCGAAAGTATCGCAACATCGGGGGGATTTTCTTTTTATTTTCGCCAACCTTAAAACAGGCAGCCAATGGACAAGACAACGAGCTACCCCAAAGAGAAAATAAATATTCTTTTTCTTGAAAATATAAGTGATAAAGCCGTGCAGCTATTTCGGCAAAATGGATATATCAATGTAAAGAAACTTACCGGTGCCATCAGCGAAGAAGATTTGATAAAGGAAATAAAAGAGGTGCATTTGTTAGGCATCCGTTCCAAAACACAGATAACGGAAAAGGTATTGGATGCTGCTAAAAAGCTCCAGGCAATAGGTTGCTTCTGTATCGGAGTAAACCAGGTGAATTTAAAGGCAGCTACAAAACGCGGTATTGTTGTGTTCAATGCGCCTTACAGCAATACAAGAAGTGTGGCAGAACTTGTGATCGGCTTATCCATCATGCTTATTCGCCGCATCCCGGATAAAAATAAAGCAGCACATGAAGGCTTCTGGATGAAGGAGGCAAAAGGCAGTTATGAATTGCGCGGAAAAACGCTTGGTATTGTTGGATATGGCAATATCGGCTCACAGGCGAGTGTACTTGCTGAAGCAATGGGCATGAAGGTCGTGTTTCACGATATAGAAGCAAAATTGCCTTTGGGGAATGCCGTTGCATGCAGAAACCTGAAAGAATTACTAAACATGGCAGATATTGTTTCACTGCATGTTCCGGAAACACCACAGACAAAAAATCTTATCAACAAAACCAACCTGAAATATTTTAAAAACGGGGCAATCCTGATTAACTACGCAAGGGGAGAAGTGGTTGATCTTACTGCACTGGCTAAAGCACTGAAACAGGGTGATCTAAGTGGCGCTGCAATTGACGTGTATCCATGGGAGCCGGAGAAAAATGGCGACCCGTTTGAAACGCCTTTACAGGGATTGAAAAATGTAATCCTTACACCTCATATTGGTGGCTCTACTGAAGAAGCGCAGCAGAATATCGGGGAAGATGTAAGTACAAAATTGTTTAATTATCTCGAAAAAGGTATCACCAACGGTTCTCACACCGTGCCTCCCATCAGTTTGCCGCCTGTCGAAGGAGCGCATCGCATTTTACATATTCATAATAATGTGCCTGGTGTGCTCAGCGCCATCAACACACAATTATCCAATCATGATATCAATATTGTCACCCAATATTTAAAAACAAATGATGATATTGGTTATGTAGTGCTGGATGTAGATAAAAAACTTTCC
>JAHEZC010000411.1 GCA_023251275.1 Parafilimonas sp.
TTTAGATTGCCCGATCAGGTAAAGAGACAGCGCGTTAATATAATCCTGGTAACCAAAACCTGCATTTAAGGAAAGTCGCAAAAAGCCTGATACTGTTGAAGCGGTAAGATTATTATATTCATCGGTATATGCTGCTAAAGCAATTTCCGGTATTGAAACAGGCACTCCAAAAACTGTAAACTCAGAATTGTTACCATTAAAAATATCAACTGAACTATTTTGTTTATTCCAAATCCCCGATGAGAGAACACTAAAGGTTACAGGAGGATAACTTGGCGGATCTGAATCAAAATCAATATCACCTGTGCTGAAAGAAGATATTTCTGCCCATTCAATATTTAATTTGAGTGATGCATTTTTCTTACTGAATATTTCTTTATGCCCGATCACAAAGCCAGTATCAGGTTTGGGTTGCCCACCAAAAGGCATAAATGGTTTGGATGCATCGAGCACACCAAAATCATTGGAAAGCAAAAGATTCTTTAACCCCTTTTGATTAAAACCAATGTCCATTCCCACTTCCACCCTTATCTCAGTTTTGGTGATGGTTAGATCTTTTAATGCATCGTATTCATATACTTTACTGTCATCATTTATTAAATAAACTTTAAGAACAGGCAATGTGCAGTTATATGTACCTCCGTGCACCGCGGCATTATAATTCACAATTGAAGGAGCAGAACCAGGAATAATGAATGAAATTTCTGAACACGATGTGATGCCATCAGATAATTTTTTTCCTGTTGAAGAAATTGTGAGCGGGTTTGCCACTGTGTCTTCAACTTTGTACCATTCTTTTTCTGCGGTTAACCAGCATTCAGTTTTTTTCCCGTTAAACGCAGTATTATCATTCATCACAAAACGGATAAACACTTTTCTTTCACCTTCGGTGAGATAGAGATAATGCGATGCCAATGCAAAACCAATTTGCGCTTTTGGCATGGCAATACTTTCAAGTTGTGCTTCCTTATACACTTTATGTACATAAGGCTGCCATTCTTTATTTGTACTTGTTAGTTCGGCGCCAAGACCATCATCGCTATTGGTAAAAGAAGAAGCAAATACACGTCCATTGTTGTTTTGCTGCTTTGAGGGCGGGCCTATAACAGAGATATTATCAGCAGCGTCCGCTTTATAAAAAGTCTTTAGTTGTGCTGCTTTTGCTTTGTTAAATACAGTATCTGCATCCAGCGTATAGCTTACATCTTTATTCTGGCTGTCCTTTCCCGCTTTCAATGCAGTACTCTCAGCCAGTAAATAATCGTCCACCTGCTTTGCAAGCTCACCAAGTATATGAACCTTGTTTGCTTCTGCAGGTTTTGGTTGCAGCCGCAAAACTTTTTTATAATAAAAATCAAGATGACGTTGTGTAATGGTATTAATGTGCGATTGTGTAAACCGGAATAATTTCAGGAAGCTAAGGAACAACGCATAATGTGCAGGATGAGCATCATACTTTCCAAGTGTTCTTGCTAATTCCATTTCAGCGTCCTGAATAATTTTTGTATAGGTTGTAAGGTATGTATCAAAAATACCTGTGAAGAGATTATGATTGGCAGCGTGTGCTATACTTAAATAATTATCGGTAAATGCTGTCAATGGGTTATTGAAAATGCTGTTGTCCGGCATAACAGCATTTTTATAAGTAAACCAATCCGCAAAAGATGATTCATCAAACCAATTATTGCTTAAGCCATCTGTGTTAATTATATGTATGGAATCTGTCAGTGGTTTGTTGAATATTTTCCAATCACTTAAAGAAGAATGATTGAGATAGCCTGAACCTTTTGCTCCTTTAAAATATGCAAGCAGCCTTTGCAGTGCGGATGATAATTTTGTTTTAATAAGGTTTTGAACAGAGCGCTTTAAACTTGTTTCGTCCGGTAGTTTTAAAACATAATCATCCAATACTTTGCTTAAAGTAAGTATGGCGCTAAACAGTTGATTCAATCTTATTTTTACGGCATTGAGAGAAGATTTATTATCATCGTTTCGTATAAAATCAAATCTTTCTTTCACCTCAATCCTGTAATGCTCAATATCCTGGATGGCAATAGTTCCAAGATGTGCAGAAATATCATTTGAAAAAAATGGCTGCCAGTTTCCCGCAGCAGAGTTGGTAATGCTGTAATAATTAATAAAAACTGCAAATTCACCCGCAAATACAATCCAGTCTGCAAAATCTTTTTCATCAACCAACGCAAATTTATTTTTATCTAAGCCCGGTAAAAGACGTTGCGCCTGGCTTGTGCCGTTGTGTTGCAAAGGATTTTTATGTTCATTGCAATTAGCCATTGTTATTGATTAGCTGATTTATCAATGGTTAAAAAGTTGAGTTCAGTACCTTCGTTAACATAGTAAGGGAATACAAAATTGAAACGGCTATTGGTTGCTCTTACCAAGTACTCGATCTCGATTAATATTTCACCTTCCAGTTCGTTGGTAGTATTCATTGAAATAGCTGTTACATCTATACGGGGTTCAAAATAAAGAATGGCAGTTTTTATTTTGTCTTTGATAATTGTTTTGGTGGTTGTTGATAAGGATTCAAAAACCATTTCATCCATATTGCATCCATACTTTGGCTGCATAATCCTCTCTCCCACTCTTGTAGAAAGTAGTATCTGGAGACTGCGCTGAATATCTTCCACTTTTTCCGTCATTTCAACTGCCTGCAATGCTGGAATAAATGTTGGCGGGAAACTCCATCCTTTACCTAAAAAATCGTCCTGTCCGAAACCTGTTGCCATAAAATAATTTTATGCGATTAAAACTGTGGGGCAGCCTAAAATAATTATTACGCCATGTGCTGTGCTGTCGCCCTGTCTTGCATCCGGCATACCACCAATCATTACTGTTCCCGAGCCTGCAGCAATAGTATCCGGCGGACCTGTGCACGTAAGCATATCACCGACCCTTGCAGCAGGCATGCCTCCAATCAATACTGTAGGGCATCCCGGCGGAAGCACCGGCCCGCCAACATGGGGCACTACTCCGGTTACCAATGGACATGTATGCATATCTCCAACCCTTGCGGCTAATGGCATAAGAACAATTTATTTGTTTGTCATTTTACTTTTTACGGTTCTAATTTATTTGCACCATACTTCCTTTCACAGTGGTTGAGCCACCGGAGGAAAGTTCCGCTCCGCCGCTTCCTTCTACTTTTGTTTGTGCGCTTCCTTTTACACTCACATTAACCCCTTCTGCTTTTATATCATTGGTAGCTTTTAAAATAATATCCTTAATACTTTCCATTTTAATCCCGTCTTCATTCATGGTTATTTTATTCCCATTCTGATCTTCGAAGTAAATTTTCTTTTCATCTTCCGTAATGATGAACTTATTACCGCCGGGTGTTTCGAGCGTAAAACTTTTTTTATCATCATTAAAAATCATTTTCATTTTACTGCGGGTTTGAAAACCTTTTTCGTGGTTATCATCTGCCGCGGTAATGGGTGCAGGTTTATCACTGCTGTTGCATGCACCAAGCACCATTCCATGTCTCGGGTCATTGCTGATGAATCCCACCACAACTTCATCTCCGATTTCAGGACGAAAGAATGAACCCCGTTCTTTCCCTGCATCCAATGTGCATACCCGG
>JAHEZC010000412.1 GCA_023251275.1 Parafilimonas sp.
GTGCTGGAGTTTTATAATTACAGGAGAAGTGAGGTTGCCAAAGCACAGCCTAATGCTGCACATACCGGGCTTGCTGAATTGCAGGATGATTTTGATGTGCACATCATCACACAAAATATTGATGACCTGCATGAACGTGCGGGAAGTAAAAATGTGTTACATCTGCACGGCGAGATTTTTAAAATGCGTTGTGAAAAAAATGAAGATCTTGTTTACCCGATCCATGATGATATTAAATGGGGAGATAAATCAGAAAAAGGTTTTCAACTGCGCCCGCATATTGTCTGGTTTGAAGAGCCGGTACCTATGATAGAAGAAGCAGCACGCATTGCAAGGACTGCTGAAATATTTGTGGTAGCGGGGACTTCCCTCGTTGTATATCCCGCCGCAGGCCTTGTGAATTACGCTCCCTGGGGCGCCCAAAAATTTATTGTTGACAAGCAGATACCTTATACTTCATCTTTATATAATCTTACAACCATTGAAAAGCCTGCGACTGAAGGCGTGAAGGAATTGAAAAAATTATTACGTCAATTTATTTGATTATTTTCTCCGCCTTCCGGTCCATAAAAAATTACCCAGGTGGCAAAATCATCCGTAAAGTTTTCGAAATGATGTTCCATACCGGCAGGCACAAATAATACGTCACCTGCTTTGAACGAAATGATCTGATCATTACGATAAAAAAAACCGGAGCCCCTTACTATGATATAAAGTTCATCCTGCTTATGAGGAGTTTGTATATCAATTTTATCAGGAGCAAAATATTCGAGACTCATGCTGCCCTGTTGCATCAGCACAGTATAAGGCAGCGGAGTTTCTTTTCGCAATTGCTCAATAGCCTGTTGAAGCGATGCATGAAATTTATTTTCCATTATTCAAATTGCTTGGTGAAAGATCAAAGGAGAAAGGTGGAAGATAAATGGCGAATTTTGGAATTCTTAGTTTAAAAAATAAACTTTCCTTTTTTCACGTTTCACGTTTCACATCTCACGTTTTTCACATTTCACTTCTCACATTCTTCCTTCACTATGATATTCTTTAAAAACAATATCATGTTTTTCAAGTTCATTTAACACAGGTTCATATATAGATGGAATAACAGGTATATGCAAACCTGTTTCCTTTATTTTTTCTTCGAGAATTAATTTTGCAGCAATTCCTAATGGTAATCCCACCGTTTTTGCCATAGCTGTGTGAATGTTATTATCGCCCCTTACTATCAAACAGCTTTTTACTTCATGCTGATGGTTATTGATAGTATATCCGATCTCATGCATCATTACGATCATATCTTTATCTTCAGGTTGCAATGCCAGTTTGCTTTCCAATACAAACTGAAATACATCAGCAGCGCTGCATAGTCCTTTATTGATTACCGTTTCATCATCCAATCCAAGGAAAAACAATTGCTTCATGCCAAGGTTTGCTTCATGCATTTTGTATGCAACAGTTTCAGCAGCTTTGTCTTTTACATCTTCCACATCAATAGTACTCAATTGTCCTTTTTCATCTACCATCATAAATTCGTCTTCAGTTTCTTCTCCTTTTTCATCCGCTTCGTCTTCAGTCTCCATTAACTGCATTAATTTTTCGATCATATCTTTCGCATAATTCAACCTGCTGCTGAGCATCTGTGTAAACCATTCACTAAATCCGTTTTTTTCAAAATGCTGTTTAAAAAATTCTGCTATCGTCATCCCATCTGTTTCATAAATTTTTTCTTCATCTGTCAGCTTCAGCTCAATGATATTTTTCCAACCAAAGCAAAATTCCGGATGGCGCAGCGTAGTGCGCACGAATGTCTGTATATCTTTTAAATCGTACAACTCAATATAATGGAGTGAATCACGGTTCGGATAATAAGCATAGATACCGAGATCCGGAATTTCAACCAGCCTGTTTGAATCAAACAAGTCTTCATACGACAGGTTTACTTCAGCCCCATGTTCAAGATAGCGGGCGCCGCTTTTTCCGGCAAGAATTATATTACGGGAATTCCAGCTGATTTTATAATGCCAGGGATTATCGTCACTTTCGGGAGCAACGAGGCCGCCGCAATGTGATCTAAAGGAAATGGCTGTCCCTCCTTTTCGCTTTATATCATGAATAAGCCGCATAGCGCTTATATGGTCAATGCCCGGATCAAGGCCCATTTCACACAAAAACAAAAGCCCGTTTTCTTTAATTTGCGGCTGCAGGTTTTTTAGCTGATCATCTGCATACGATGCAGTAAGCAAATGCTTTTTAAACTCAATACAATCCAACGCTAATATATAATGCAACGCAGAAGGCATAAGAGAGATCACCACGTCTGCCTGCTGTACCAATGATTTTCTATCGGCTTCATTTTCAATATTTACCTGTACAGCTTTTGCCAATGGATGATCGCCAACCCTCGATTGGGCAACTTCATGGTTACTGTCGGCAACAGTGATATGCCAGATATTTTCCACAGCAATTTCTTTAAGATAATCAATTAAAACAGCAGCAGATTTTCCGGCGCCAAATAAGACAATGTGTTTGAGTGCACTCATATTTAATCACTTAATCCCGTAAAAATTCCATGCGGCTAAGATATTAATAACACCCTTACACAGCAGAAAATATTTTCTGTGTACAATGACTTATTTCAGATGACAGTTGAAAAAAAAGTTTGCATTAAATCAGTCAGCAATCAGGTAAACATCTTTTTGAGGAGCGCTGACCAGTGAAACCTTGTAAGTAACTTTCCCGGAAAATTTATCATCAGGAGCTTTTACAGTAATGGTTTTACCGGCGGCAATATTTTTCATATAGACTGTTTCGCCTTTTCTGTATTTGCCATCTTTATCAAAATACTGAAGATCCATCACAACGAGATCAAGCGGGATATCGGAAACATTCTGGACATTGAAACTAAGATTTTCAACACTCGCTGAAGATGATGGATTATATGCATCTACAGCAACGAAATCCTGTACACTTTCTGATTTTGATATGGCATTAAAAACAGGTGCCTTTTTATTGCTTGTTTCTGAAGCGTTTTTCATTTGCGGTGAAGCATTTTGTTGAGATGGTGTGTTTGCTGTCGCAAAAGCGGTTGGCTGCTTTACAGAAAGCTTATTATTGGCGGGCGGGATTTTATTTTTGGTTTTAGTGTTACTGCTCAGCGCCTCTTTTTCATTGTTCATTCCAGGTGCGGCAGGCATGACTTTCTGTATTTGTTTTTTTGAGGACTGTGCCAAATCCGTCGAAGCATTCTTTTCCTGTACAGGAATAACGTATGCTTTTGAGTCAGTATTTTCCTGCTGCTGATTATCCGGAATACCGGTCGCCTGTCCGACTTCTTGGGTATTTTTATTATCGCTTTCCGCTTTGGGAACAGCAGCCAACACATTTGCTGTTTCGCTTTTGGAATTCCATTCATGCCATAATGCATAACTTAATCCTGAAACAGCAATTATCAGGAATGCAGTAACAGCAAAATTTTTATATTGGCTGATATTCAAAGAATTTGACTTGGCTCGTAAAATGGTTGCTGCATAACGTTCTTTAATATCCTCAAGCGATTGCGAGAATTTGGTCTGCGGCGCGGGTGATTTATTTTCAGAAGCACGACGTG
>JAHEZC010000413.1 GCA_023251275.1 Parafilimonas sp.
AGCAACTTTAAATTGGCGATGGGGATACTGCCGGTAATAATCAGACTTCCGGGACCATTGTCTATAATATTTGTTAACCCATTGGCCTGTAAAAATGCAAGGGTAGCAGCATATTGGCCATGTATAGCAATCGCTTCTATGTAAACATTATCACCATCTATCCGGTAAATGATGCTGTCATTTGTAATGACACATGTATTTTCATTAAGAGAAGTAAGTTCTGATCCTATGAGTGTAGTTGTTTTTCCATCTGCCGGCGGTGTGTAATAAGGAAAAATAACACTATTAGGTACGGGATCGGCAGAGCTTGATAGTGGAATAAAATTAAGAACTGTATTATAACCGATGCTCACTTTCTTCCGGCTCCATATACTTCCATCAAAAATATTGGTGTGTATTGAATAGGCGCCCAGGCTGCCAATTCTGACTGTTCCATTGGGAGCATATATCGTTCCGGCCCATCTTGAATCGTAATCAGCATTGCCATTGATGATAAATGAACTTCCATGATTTTCTATATAAATGCGCGATGCACTTCCTCCATTTACGATATCTACATTCACACTGCTTAAATCAACATCTTCCCATACATAAATCCGAATACTGCCGGTTGCTTCATTTTTAAAATCAAACCTTAAAGTATCATTACTTAAATTAGAGATTGACTTAAAAGTATATTCACCTGCACCCGAAAATGTAAGCGTTTGTTGAATATCCAGGCTCATACGTGCATAGGTTCCCGGTGTAATTGTTTGTGTAGAATGTAAATCGGTGATCCCAGAGTCTGGAAAGGTTGTAACCGGAGGCATCGCAGGCATTTGGGGGAAAATGAGCGGTACAAGAGAATCAGTCTGAATTTCACCACCGTCTGGTAAAGGACCAGTGTATGTATAGTTATTAGGATGGACAACCTGGCCTGCAACACCGCCTTCCAGTTGGTTTATAAAAGAATTTCCATTAACCGTAATATTTCCCGGAGCGTAATACTGAGGTAAAGGGCCGTTATATAAAACATTGTACTTAAACCCTTGCCTGTTGAATATGGATAAGCTTCCGCCGATGAGCGCAAAAGACGTATCTATCCTTGCTGTGTTGGCATAAACATCTGCATCTACACTGTCCAGGTTCCCGAATTGCAAAAATCCTAATGTTCCGATAAAGCCGCCTCCATGAACACTTACGTTGTAACCAAATTCAACACCCGGTAATGTATCGTTAATGACTTCACTATTAGCACTGTCACCGCCGAAAATGGCAAAGTTTTTCAGGCTTAGCTGCGATTGTGCAACAGAATAATTTTCACATATAAAAAAACAGGTGAATAATAAGCCGGTCGTGTAAAGAAATTTTCTCATAAATCTTTATTGTTGTTAGTTTAAAAATCCGGTTTTAATTGAATTGACATTTTTGGAAGGATAGACTTTTTCAGATAAATAAGCACATTGTCAAATATGATTTTATATGTAAGTAAGTAGTGCAGATAGGTATGGATGTCAGATACTGCCATTTAAATATAGCATAAACCGAAAATACAAATAATTTAATCTTATAAAAATATTTTTTATTTCTTCTTACTATTCCAATTCCTCAGACATTGTGCTGTTATCATATTGGTTCTTTGAAAGTATTGCCAGCATTGAGTTTGCGGCCATTAATTGTGAAAGGTAATTGAATAAATCCTGTTTTAATGAGTATGCAGCAAAGCTTTTGCGCAAAGTCTGCTTTTACAAGGTGTTTCGTTTGTCATTCTTTTTTAGCAACTCTTATCCATGGATAATTTTTACTGAACTCAAAAAGTATTCCTTTTGGCAAAATATCACTGGGTACAAAAAATATTATGGTAGTACCTAAAAAGAAAATCAAATAATACAATAGCGGTTCCATCCAATTTCCTGCAAAACTATCCAGCCTTGAGATTCCGGGAAAAAGTGTTGAGTAGCGGATGCGTGTGCTCTTTTCCCATAAAGGCGTCTCATTTCTTGTATAAGTTGCCGTATAGTTACTATAGTCAACCATATAGCGAACAGTCATCGTTTCAATAAATCTAAAGTCACCGGTTTTTGCCGCTCTGCCAAAATCTATAATTTCTACGTTAGTGGTCTTACTAAATACCCAAAAGAATTGAAACAAAAGAATACCGGTTATAAATAAAGCATGGAAGAAAAAGTAAGTCTGGATTTTGTTCAATCTCATAATGAAACTATATATTGAGTCAAAACAAAAACTGTCAGAAAGAACACTGCGCAGGCAGGGACATTTATAGAGTCTATCCTGCTTATCCGTCTAATTCGTGCTCCTGTTTACCAAATTACGGATAATCATCTCAATTTCTTAATGCATCATTATCTTTTTTCCATTATCACTGTATAATTTTTTCAACGCTGCATCTGATAAAGCAAGCCCATACAATGGCCAATGATAATTGAACATGTCCTGTTCATAAAAATGTTCATCTGCGGTTTCGAGAATACGAAATGTAATACGGTACATATTTTTTTCAGTGCCCATATCTGTTCCATATACAAGCCTGTCCGCATATTTTTCCATAAAGTTGTGTACATAACGTGGTATGGGAGCAATCTCTCCATAACGTGCAGCAATGTCTGCATAGAGATTAGGATAAGTATCGAATAACCTGCCAAGCATACCGAGGTCTGAACAGCAATTTGCAAGATGGCAGGCAATAAAAGTTGTTTTTGGATTTCGTTTTACTGCATTTTCCAATGTTGCGATCAACTGATCATGATGCAGAATTCCTTGTTTGCTGAGATCAACTTTCCATGTGGCCGCATTCATCAATCCATCATTTGCAGAATCTGCATTGAGATACATCCATGCATCTTCAGCCACATGTACGCTTACGGGTAAATGAAGCTCTGCACATTTTTCAAGTAACGGCTGCATGCGTGGATCATCAATGTGAAGGCCCCATCCGGGAGTTGGTTTTGAATAAAACTCTCCCAATCCTTTATCTCCCAATTCGCCAACACCTCTTGCTCCTTTTTTATAACATCGTTCCAGTTCTGCAATGGCATGTTGCGGCCAGCCGGGCTTATCATAACCGGTATAATCGAAACCGCACCATATTTCGAACCTGTCTTTATAACGGGCATATTTATCCACTATTGAATCAAACTCAGCGCCTGTGGTATAAGAGAGTATGATTGTTTTTTCAATACCTGTTTCATCCATTGTCTTCACCCATTCATCCACCCCTGAATCAGTTTTCGGATAATCATGTGAATGAAAATCTGTGACAGGATATTTTGCTTTCTCCACTTTTGTCTGCGGTGTTTTATAAATGGAGACCGGGTGAAAGTCTTTTAATTTCAGATCGTTCACATCCTGGCAAAATGCAGGTGCAGTAAATGATGATGTCAATGCAAATAAAACGGACCTGTATAAGTGTATATGTTTCATGCCAATGCTGATTTTTCTCCAAACTTACCTCCATGATAATCCTTATAGCCTCGATGATCTCCTTCTGTGTGTTCATTACAAAAGGGCCATAAGCTGCGAAAGGTTCATGAAAAGGCGTGGCATAACCAAACAATATCATTGCATCAGTGAGCGCCTTTATTTCAATCATTGTTCCTTCATGGCT
>JAHEZC010000414.1 GCA_023251275.1 Parafilimonas sp.
TTATCATTAACGGCAGGCTTATTCCTTTAAGTACCGGTGAACTGATGTATGTAGGATTTTATTCCGGCAGCGCAGATAAGAAAGAATTAAGCGGTGTCAACATCAGTAAAGTGGACGCGGCAAAAGGTGTACTCATACAAAGTTCTTTCAAAGAGATTACAAAGGACATGCTGAATATTTCAGACTCTTCTGCGGCGGCTGACCCGGATGACACAGAGGATGAGGATAACAAAAGCAATAAAAAGGATAAGAGTAATAGTAATAACAATGAAAATGATTTTTTTGAAAATACTTTTGTAATAAGGTCTGTTTTTCCAAAACCAGACAACGGTGGTGTTATTATTACTGCTGAATCATTCCGTTACGTACACCAGCAGTACACCCGTATGAGCATGGGATCGCAATTTCCAACTACAGTAATAAAGTCATATTATTTCAACAATGATCTGATGATAATCAATGCAGGTGCAGATGGCAGCATACAAAAAATCCAGTACTTGCCCAAGAAGCAGATAGAAGAGATTGCAGGCGCTCCATCAGGTTTTAGTTCTTATTCCGGTTATCGCGATCCGCTTTACCCTGATTTTTTCGTCAATGGCCCGGTATTCCCCTTTTATTCCTCTATTGCCTCCGTATTGCTGAATAATAAAATGATTTTTTTCTTCAACGATAACGAACGAAATGAAAATGTTATTGACCAAAAAAACAGCAAATCTCTTAAAACAGTTAATAGCCGCACATTCAGAAAATCTGCTTTTTTTGCAGTCGTGTATGATTTAAAAAGCGGAGATACGAAACGCAGTATTGTTTTTAAAACTGACGACGATCTTATTCCCATGCCACGGCTGGCCTATTTTACCGGCAATGAATTATATATTCCTGCAGGCAAAGTGAAACTGATGGCTAAATCCAATCTCAAAATCGGGCATATTTTGATCGAATAAGATCTTTAAAAATAAGGGACTTGTAAAAATTAATGGCCTTGGTTTATTGGTAAACCTGCTTTAGCTGAAATTCTATTTCAAGTTTCTCAAGCTTAATCGCATCTTCAAAGCGGGTGAACTTGTTTGCAAACCAGTTATTGGTTTCGTCTTGTTGATACACAGTTATCAATATTGTTTCAGGTTCAATGATAATGTAATATTTAAGCTGAACTATTTTAGTATAATCAATGTATTTGTCCACATAATCTGTAACCTGTGTGGATTCTGAAACAACTTCAACAATTATTTCCGGCTCATATTTAATATAGCGGTTATTATCATTCTTTTCTTCCTTCGTAATGAATACATCGGGATAATAAAATTTATTGCCCCCCGAAATAGCGACCTTCACATCATGTGTGTAACTGGTATAACCTTTACTCTTTAAAAAATTATTCAGCATTACTGCAATTGCAAAAGCAATTTCATTGTTTATATCTTTTTCTCCTGCCATTTCAAAAAGTTGGCCGTTAATAAATTCATGCCTTCGCTCAGACCTGAACTCATATTGAATGTACTCTTCAACTGTATAAATTTTATCATTTACCGCATTTCTCATATAAATACTGTTTTTCAAAATTACCAAACTATTTTTCAATACGAAAGAGGTTGGCAACCTCAAACGAGGTTGTCAGCCCGGTAATTTTCTTACATTCTCTCCGGAACTTTTATACCAAGTAAACCCATTGCTGTTTTAATCGTGCATGCTGTCAGTTGTGATAATTGCAAACGCAATATTTTCTTTTCTTCGCTCTCTGCGTTGGCAATAGAATGTTCGGTATAAAATGAATTGAATATTTTGGCGAGTTCGAAAACATAAATTGCAATTTTTGAAGGATCATGTTCTGCCGCTGCTTCTTCTATTACCGAAGGAAATTGTTCGAGGTGTATAATTATCTTTTTCTCCAGATTGAATAAAGCACCTGTAACCGGTAACCCGTAAACGGTAACCTTTTCCTTTCTCAAAATACTTTTTATCCGCGCATGAGCATATTGAATAAATGGCCCTGTGAACCCATGAAAATCTATACTATCTTCCGGATTAAATATTATTCTTTTTTTAGGATCAATACGTAACAGGAAAAATTTTAATGCGCCCAGGCCAATGGTATCATACAATTCCTTCAGGTCTTCCTCAGCAAAATCTTTTACTTTGCCAAGCTCTTTTGTTTTTTGCTCTGCAATATTTATCATTTCATCCACAATATCATCTGCATCCACCACAGTGCCTTCGCGGCTTTTCATTTTACCGGATGGCAATTCAACCATACCATAACTCAGATGATATATTCCTTTTGCAGAAGGCAACCCCAGTTTTTGCGCAATAAGTTTCAGCACTTTGAAATGATATTGCTGCTCATCTCCCACCACATAAATGCTTTCCTCACATTTATATTCTTCATACTTGTTGATAATAAGACCAATATCCTGCGTTATATATACTGAAGTGCCGTCTTTTCTTTTTACAATTTTTTCATCCAGCCCGTCGGCAGTCAGGTCTATCCATACGCTTCCGTCTTCTTTTTGATAAAATGCATTTTTTTTCAATCCAAGATCCACCATATCCTTTCCTAATAAATAAGTGTCGCTTTCATAATAAATCCTGTCAAAATCGCTGCCTATTGTTTTATACGTTTCAGCAAAACCGGCATATACCCAACTGTTCATTGTCTTCCACAATTCAACTACGTTGGGCTTTCCGGCTTCCCAGTCCACGAGCATTTGTTGAGCAGCTTTCATAATGGCCGCTTCTTTTTCTGCTATTTCCTTGCTCATTCCCTTTGCAACCAATTCATCTGTTTGCTTTTTATATTCGTCATTAAACTTCACATAATATTCGCCTACAAAATGGTCGCCTTTTAATCCTGTTGATTCGGGAGTAGTGCCATTTGCAAACAATTTCCATGCGATCATACTTTTGCAAATATGTATGCCGCGGTCGTTTACAATGCAGGTTTTCACAACTTCATTGCCTGCAGCTTTCAAAATTTCTGCTGTGCTCCATCCAAGAAAATTATTTCTCAAATGCCCGAGATGCAATGGTTTGTTTGTATTGGGCGATGAATATTCAACCATCACTTTCCTTTCCGTCTTTTCTTTTATGCCAAATAATGCATTGTTGTATGCTGACTGAAGAAACTGTATCCAGTAACTGTCTGCAACAGTTAAATTGAGAAAACCTTTGATTACATTGAACCCGCTGAATAAGTGTTCATTATTTTTAAAAAGATAACCTGCTATTTCATTTCCCAAAATGTCCGGAGACTTTTTTAATTGTTTGATGAATGTAAAAAGCACAATAGTATAATCGCCCTCAAACTCGGGCTTTGTAGCGCTTACCGTAATATCCGCAACATTTACATCAACACTGTACAACTCCTTAATCGCTTTTGCTGTAACTTCTTTTATTTGTGCAACAATGCTCATTCTATTCTTTATTTGGCTGGCAAAAATACAGAACAGATTTTGGTTTGTGGTTAGTTCAAGGGTTCCAATCTTTCACGGGTTCAATTGTTCATACTTTTAACTTCGTACTTCTGACCGTGTACTTCCGACTTTGCTGACCCCTGACTGCTCCCCTCCCATCATTCACCAA
>JAHEZC010000018.1:0-8091 GCA_023251275.1 Parafilimonas sp.
CCTTCATCGCAATGCGCAATTAATTTTTGTGTATCAGTATGTGATTGAAGCATCAATTTTTCAAATGACAGCGGTTCATGCAATACCGGCAACACGGCACGCTGACTTTGCAGCATAGCAGAGATAAGGATATTTTTCATTCTGTCAGGCCTGAAATTTTGTCTTTCCGTTCTATTGCATAGCAGCGGAATTATTTCCGCAACACCGATCTCTGTCGCTTTTTCCAAAAACCATTCAAAGCGGCTCGCATTTTTCAGCAGGGAAATGGCAATGCAAATCTTTCTTGAGCCCTGTTGTATTTGTCTTTTTGTTTCTATTGCAACTTCACTATTTTTCTTGCCTGCTTTTATAAGTGTCGCATTAAAAAGATAGCCTTTGCCGTTTGTTAATTGCAGGTGGTCTCCTGCTTTCATCCGTAAAACCTGGATACAATGTTTACCCGTTTCTTCGGAAAGAATGTGACTTGCGTGATCCGGAGATATGTTTTCTTCAAAGAAATAAGGCAGAGGCATTATTTTTCGGTAATTCTTGTCTTAAAAGATTTAGCTGCTGTACAAAAACATCTTTCGATATTACTGATGTCATTACTTTATTCAAAGATTACCATTATTGGAGGGCATGAAAGGGAATGATTAATACTGTGCATCTTCTTCGAAGCCTTCATCAAAATCACCGCTGTTCATCCGGCTTCCTTTTTGAATATAGAATTTGCCGCCTTGTGATGCACTGTCGCCGGGAATTGGAGCCGGGCCAAGCGGTTTATAGTTGCTGCCCCGAAAACCGCTGTCTCCTTCCCATTCTTCAAATTTCTGAATATGCAGCAACGCTCTCAGCTTAATGGTTTCCAGGGAGCCATTCCTGTGTTTGGCTATACGAATAAAAGTTTCTCCTTTTGTACTTTCTCCCATTTCATTGGCAAGATTTTCATAATAATCAGGACGATAAATGAAGATCACGATATCGGCATCCTGCTCGATAGCGCCGGACTCTCTTAAATCGCTCAGTTGAGGCACTTTACTTTCCCTTCGTGTTTCTACAGCACGGTTCAACTGGCTTAATGCCAGAATGGGGATATTCAGCTCTTTGGCAAGCGCTTTCAGATTTCTTGAAATATTACTGATCTCCTGCTCACGGTTGGCATTCTTCTCGCCAAGTCCGCTCATCAGTTGGAGATAATCAATAATGATCAGGCTCACATGATGCTTATTCACCAGCCTTCTTGCCTTTGCCCTGAATTCAAAAATATTTAATGCTGCTGTATCATCAATAAAAATTGGTGCCTGCTCCAGCCTCTTTATACCTTTTGTATGCAGTTGCTGGTATTCATAGTCTTCCAGCCTGCCGCGGGCAATTTTTTCCAGGGCAATTTCACTCTCTGCTGCAAGGATACGCTGCACTAATTGCGAAGCGCTCATTTCCAAAGAAAATATGCCTACTGCCGTTGGTTTTGACGGGTGCAAAGCCGCATTGCGGGCAAGGTTCAGCGCCAATGCAGTTTTACCTACAGAAGGCCTTGCTGCAATGATAACGAGGTCAGCAGGCTGCCATCCGTAAGTAACACTGTCAAGGTTTGCAAACCCGCTCGGCACACCGGAAATATCTTCTTTTTTATTGCGCAGTTCATCAATCCTGTTGATTGTCTTTACCAGCACACTGTTCATTTCCTCATAATTCTTCTTCAGATAATTATTGGTAATGTTAAACATTTTGCTTTCACTGTCGTCAAGCAGGTCGAATACATCGGTACTGTCTTCATACGCATCGCCGATAATTTCCCCGCTGATGCGGATAAGTTCCCGCTGAATAAATTTCTGGAGAATAATTCTTGCATGCGCCTCAATATTGGCAGTGGAGACTACAGCATTGGTAAGCTTGGTCACAGCATAAGGCCCGCCAACAATATCCAGCTCTTCTTTCAGCTTTAGTTCCTCAACTACTGTAAGAATATCAATAGGCAGGCTCTTCTCAGCCAGGCTTTGAAACGCCCTGAACACACGCTGATGGGAATCCACATAGAAGCATTCCGGTTTCAGAATTTCGATGACGGTATCAAAAGCGCTTTTTTCCAGCATCACAGCGCCCAGCACCGCTTCTTCCAGTTCACGGGCCTGGGGCGGCACTTTTCCATACACCATTGTGCTGAGATCTATCGAAGATTTTCTCCGGTTTTTACGGTCTTTGTTGAGATTTGTCAGTTCCATGTGGGCAATACAATTCTAATGGTTAGTAAACTCGTTGTTCACCAAATCCTCGCTGGGGTACTTCCTTCTTGTCTGAACGTGAAATGATATCAATTTTCCCGAAATGCTATCCCGTTGAGTAATAGGGGAAACGAATATAAGAGTCTAAATCGTACTCCGGTTAAAAAATTCCCTGTTTATATTTATTCTATTTTATTCCACATTTTCATGCACAAATAGCGGGGTATATGCACAATAAAATTTTATTAACCCACAATTTAAAAAAGTTTTCCGCTTTCGGGTGTATTTAATTCACACAGGCTGTGCAGAAAGATTGTTGGTAAAAAATTTCATTTAAGCAAAGTTTTTAAGTAACATTTCCATGTGAAGATTTGTGAAAAATTCATGATTAAACCTTCAGTTGAATTACCGTTAAGGATAATGTACAAACGCAAATTCAGATGTGGTAAGTAGCTGCTGGATGATATTTTTTTGCAACGATTTGATAGTTCGGTAATTTTAATGTTGATAGTAATTCATTCACAAAGAATTTTAAAATGATGTTAGTCTTGTGAACCGCATCGTATAGGTAAAGAAATGAGCTTCAAAATCAACGACACAAACTATAACCTGTACAAAAAGGTTTATGAAATTATATGGTTGCACAAATCTGCATTGCTTGATCCGCACCGGGTGAAAATTGCAAATCCTGTTGAAATAATGAACCGATGGGAGAAAAAAAATAAATCTTTGGCAAAACGTGGTTTGAGTGAAAGCTTGAGAGATTCAATTTCGTCTTTAAAAGAATTTCCTCCCGATATAATAAAAGCAATTGAAGCTGATTTGCAAAAGAATAATCTTCCAAATATCAGAACACTCCAGTCATTAATTTATAACACAATCAAGAAAGTTTTAAAAAGGGGAAAAATAAAAAATACTGAAGAATACTACACTATTAAAGAAATGGTCATAGACCAGTCAAGCAGCATAACAGAAGAAGAAAGAATATTACTTGACAAGTATATAGAAGAATATGAGTTTCCAACAACCGGCAATGGCAGTCAATAAAAAGACATTGTTGCAAGACAATAATTTTTGAAATAGATGTTTTGATGAATTGATTTTGTTTATGCATCGGATGAATTTTCTTCCCAATATTTCAGTGACTTTGTGCATCACCAAAATACTTTGCAGCGCTCAATGTTTATCTGTAACAAATCTTATCTTCAAATAAAATTATCAATTGATCAGCAGTGATACCGGCATTAAATATTCGGTCATCGTAAATACGTAACAATAGCCCTTCATACTGTGAACAATCAAACTACGCTGCAAAAAATAATTTATTTCCCTCTTACAAAAATGGTCTTTGGCATTTTAGTGGTGGGTGGATCAGTTGCTTTGACAGAATGGGCAGGCCAGGCAATTCAAAGCAACATAGAAATGAATGATGAATCCAGGAATGTCATTGTCGGGGCAACAGAATCATTCATGGCTTTGTTAAGCTACATTTTACTTTTCAGGTTCTATGAAAAAAGACAGATCAAAAAATTAAGTGCAGTGGCATTTGGAAAAAATGCATTGATTGGTTTTGCGGCAGGATTGATTATTTGCTACAATAATTCTCAAATTTGTATGATTGAATGAATACGTAAAACGCTGCCCCGCTGAATAATGAATCCATCTCCAAAAATATCATTTCTGCTGAGAGATTTTATTGTCTATTTATTTCCTCCATTATTGATCATTGCCAATTATACTGCTTTTCATTTTTTTGTAAATATCAGCGGCAATAAACAGGGCTATCTCTCAGGAATGATCTTTTACTGGCTGCTCTGGTGTATAGTTCCTGCTTTGTGGTGGATCAGGAAAAAAAACAGGAGATCATTGTTCAGGATTACAGGTCTCAACTGGTGGCAGGTAATTTTATTAGTTCTGCCGCCATTGCTGGCATTTGCTTTCGGGCCTTTCAGAAGCAGGATAGGCGAGGCGGATATGCTGATAATTTTTTTGTCCTTTTTATATGCTGCTGCAAATGCTTCCTGCGAAGAATTTCTCTGGCGCGGATTATTTTTCGATCACCATCGTACCCAATTTTTTCCGGCAGCGATTGTTCCTTCAATATGGTTTGGTATCTGGCATTATGTGCCGCTTTCAATTCAGCCTGCTGTCTCCGGTAATTTTTATTTTATATTGAGTGCAGTTGGTATCGGGTTTTGCTGGGCGGTTGTAACTTATTATACACGCTCGGTATTCTGGAGTATTATTTCGCATGTGTTGGCAGATTGGTCAGGTTTGGGAGTGTTGTATTATTTCAGATGATTATGAACACACACTCACTACTCACCACTCACCCTGTGAACTTTGTGTATTTGAATCTTTTTGCCCGGTTTTCTTAATAGCTTATTTTTCGGTATGGATTCTTCACTTCGTACGATATGGATACATTGACTCATATAGCTCTTGGGGCCTGCACAGGCGAAGCAATGCTGGGTAAACAGCTTGGCAGAAAAGCTTTACTGATAGGCGCTTTCGCCAACACCATTCCTGATTTTGATTTCATCGCTTCCTTTTGGTTAAAGGTTGATGAAGCGCTGCTCGCACACCGGGGATTTACACATTCTTTTTTATTTGCTGTGCTCATATCCGTGTGTATGGCATTGTTATTTAAACGATGGCTGAGAGCGTATAAAATTTCATTTAAAATATGGATGTTATTTTTTGCTACGGAGATTTTTCTTCATTTATTGATTGACGCATTCAATGCTTACGGTGTAGGCTGGTTTGAGCCCTTCAGTCATTACCGCGTTTCATTCAACACCATATTTGTAGCAGATCCATTTTATTCTGCATGGCTGGGGATTGCTTGTTTAATGTTGCTTGTTTTGAAAAAGGATCATGCAAAAAGAAAATTCTGGGTGCGGTTTGGACTCGGGATCAGCAGTCTTTATTTCATGTATTGCGTGGTTAACAAAATAAAAACAGATACTGATATAAAAGATATTCTGCAGCATCAACACATATCATATAATAAATATTTCTCCACGCCAACTCCTTTGAACAACTGGCTTTGGTACGTGGCAGCAGGAAATGATTCAGGATTTAATGTGGGCTATTACTCTGTCTTTGACAGTAAAAAGCAAATTTATTTTCATTATTTCCCCCGGAATGATTCGCTGCTCAATCCAGTTCGTGATCATGAAGATCTTTACCGGCTGATCAGGTTTTCAAAAGGATTTTATACGATAGAAAAATGGAGCGACACCCTGGTATTCAATGACCTCCGGTTTGGCCAGATGATCGGCTGGGAAAGGCCGGATGCAAAATTTGTTTTTCATTATTTTCTTCAGCATAAAGATGACAATGAATTGGTAGTACAACGCGGACGCTTTGCCAATTGGGATTGGCGTGCAACCAGGTCTCTCATTAAACGGATTGAAGGAAACTGAAGGATGATATTAAAACAAATCCCTTTTTTATCAAAACAAATCACATCATAAGAAATGCGCTGAGATAATTATTTATGTTGCTTAAAATAAAACGTGAACAGATAAAAAATGATGCAGATTATTTCATAAGATGCCCATTGAATAAAGCGTTTGAAAATATTTCGCCCGCTGCGCAATCGTTCTTCTGTGATATAGATACATTCTTTGGTAATAATTTCTTCCAATTTTTTTTCCACTGATGCGGCGAAGCCCGGGTTACGAACATCGAGGTTTAATTCAATGCTTGCATAAGCGCTGATATTATTCACATTGTATGACCCGATGGTTAGCCATTCGCTGTCGCATACGGCAATTTTTCCATGCAGTATATTTTTTTGATACTCGTATATTTCAATCCCGTTTTTCATTAACCAATCATACAAATACCGTTCGCCATATTTTGCAAGCTTCACATCTGAAAGCCCTGCTGCAATTATTTTTATGCGTACTCCTCTTTTTACAGCTTTCAGAATAGTTCTGCGAAATACGCTTCCCGGTAAAAAATAGCTGGATAAAATAGTTATATGTGATGCAGCATTTCTGAACATGTCCTCGTAGCTTCGTGATACCTCGTATTTTTTTCTTACCCAGTCATTCCGTCGCATGCGCACCCAACTGTTTTCTTCCGGTTTGAAATTAAAACTGATCTGCTCTTTTTCGCAGGGAGTAACCTTCATCGCGGCGGGGAAACCACTCCAGGTTTTCCGGCAGAGCACACATAATTCCCTGGCTATTTCTCCTTCGGCATATAAAGCGAAATCAAGCCACGCCGGTTGCCCGGGCATATCATTATAACGGTTGGTGATGTTGATGCCGCCGACCATTGCAACCCTTGCATCTGCCACTACAAGCTTATGGTGCAGGCGTCTGCCGAAATAAAAATATCTGCTTTTAAATAAGGGCTCAAAAAACCGAAAATGAATTCCCGCATGTTGCAATCGCCTTATAAAAGATTTCGACATTACCTGCGAAGCATAGCCATCAACCAGCAGATACACTTTTACATTTCTACTGGCCGCAGCGATTAATGCTTCGGCAATCTCTTTACCTGTTTCATCGTCGTCAAAAATATAAACCTGAAGATGAATGGTATCTTTGGCCTTGTGAATCATCTGCAGCAGCAGGTCAAAATATGTTTTGCCGCCTCGAACGAGCTTCACTTTATTGTGCTGCGTATAACCGTAATACACATTTTTTCTTTTACCTGCTGACATAAAAAAATTTGCTGCAAAATTTCTATTGAATCATTTATAAGTCGCCGTTTTTTTTCGACCGGTTAAAGATTATACCCGGATTATTTATGCCGATGCCGGTTATCAGGATCTTCATCAAATTTATTTACTGATGAATATAGTACATTTATAAAGAATTGCCGGCAGATAGTTACACAAACCCTCAGCAATGATCTACGAATTTCTCAATTATTTTTTCTTTGGCTTTCATACTGTAGTTGTTTTGTTCAATACGTTTGGCTGGATTTTTCGCAGAACAAGAAAATGGAATTTGATTACGCTTTCATTCACTGCTTTTTCATGGTTTGTGCTTGGTATATGGTATGGTTGGGGATATTGTTTTTGCACTGACTGGCATTGGCAGGTAAGAGAAAAGCTTGGCTATCACGATCAGTCACGTTCTTATATTCATTTTCTTATCCTGAAGATTACAGGAATAAATTTCCCAATTCAGTTGGTTGAAACTGTTACAATGATTGTCTTCCTGGTGAGCATCATCATGAGCGCATGGCTCAATACCAGGGATTACAGCAGAACGATGCAAAAGCATGCATCTTAATGGCCACTCATTTTTCCTATCGAAATGCTCCTTAATTTCATACAAACTTTCCGTATGCAAAAAATTATGCTGTTTTATCTGTCTTTCTTTACCATCATCAGTTCAGAAGCGCAAACATTCAAAGCAACTGAACCTTTGGCACACACATTCTCAATTGCAGCGAGAGACAGTGTAACAGGCGAAATGGCAGTGGGTGTGCAGAGTCACTGGTTCAGTGTAGGAACACTTGTGCCCTGGGGAGAAGCAGGTGTGGGCGTGGTAGCAACGCAATCTTTTGTGGATAAATCTTACGGCATCAAAGGCCTGGCATTGCTCAAAAAAGGGGTCACAGCAAAACAGGCGCTTGACAGTTTATTGAAAGCAGATGCAGGAAGGGAAGTGAGGCAGGTAGCGATCATTGACAGCAAAGGCAATGTGGCGGCGCATACCGGCAAAGCATGCATTCAATATGCATCAGATATTGTCGGGGAAAATTTCAGTGTGCAGAGCAATATGATGTTGACTGATAAAGTCTGTACAGCAATGGCAGCAGCATTTCGCAGTAACGCAGGAAAACCATTGGCAGAGCGTGTACTCGCGGCACTTGATGCGGGACAAGATGCAGGTGGCGATATCCGTGGCATGCAGGCAGC
>JAHEZC010000018.1:8101-12946 GCA_023251275.1 Parafilimonas sp.
CTTGATCGTTGTTACCGGCGCGCCCAACGACCAACCCTGGAATGATAAGACGATTGATGTAAGAGTGGATGACAGCCCGCAACCGTTGGAAGAATTGAGACGCTTATACAATTTATATATCGCCTATCAGCACATGAATAACGGAGATCTTGCAACCGAGAAAAAGGATATGGTCGCAGCGATGAATGAATATCATGCAGCAATGAAAATGTTTCCATCCAATCTCGAAATGCAGTACTGGACAGCCATTACACTTGCCAATAACAAAAAAACGGATGAAGCATTACCGATGCTGGAGAAAATATTTGCAGCGGATAAGAACTGGAAAGAGCTTACCAAACGCCTTCCTGCTGTGGGTTTGCTTACAGTGAGTGAAGATGAGATGAAGAGGATAATGCAACTCTGATCTTTAAAGTTAAATATTATCAGGATCGTTTGACATTTCGAAATATTCTTTCATAGCCACAGTTGTATTTGTTAATGTGACTTGGTGTAAATCTTATTTCCTTTTAATCAAATAACTTTGCACTCCACAGATTTTTACGAATGAGTGTAATTGACAAATACGAAGCAGTGATTGGCCTTGAAGTACATGCTCAGCTTGCCACAAATAGTAAATTGTTTTGCGGCGACAGCGCTGCTTTTGGCGGAGAACCCAATGAGCATGTAAGCCCGATCACGTTGGGCCATCCCGGCACATTGCCCAAGACAAATAAAAAAGCCGTTGAATATGCTATCAGGATGGGGCTTGCCTGCAACTGCGAGATCGAACGTTACAATTATTTTGCACGCAAAAATTATTTCTATCCCGATCTTCCCAAGGGGTAT
Source organism: Parafilimonas sp. (assembly GCA_023251275.1). Taxonomy (GTDB): domain Bacteria; phylum Bacteroidota; class Bacteroidia; order Chitinophagales; family Chitinophagaceae; genus JAHEZC01. The sequence continues at coordinate 8,930 of JAHEZC010000018.1, forward strand.
CAAATCTCGCAGCACACAACCCCCATCTGCAAAGGTGGTTACATCACAATAAAAGCAGGAAATGGTTCTCGCAATATACAGCTCAACCGGATTCATCTTGAAGAAGATGCAGGCAAAAGCATTCATGACCTGGATGATTATTATACTTGCGTGGATTATAATCGTGCCGGTGTTGCATTGATCGAGATTGTAACAGAACCGGATATATTCAGCGCAGAAGAAGCCTGGCAATATGTAACAGAGCTGCGAAGACTTGTACGATGGATCAGTGTATGTGATGGTAATATGGAAGAAGGAAGTTTGCGCTGCGATGCAAATGTTTCAATACGGCTAAAAGGAGAAAAAAAATTAGGGACAAAGGTTGAAGTAAAGAATCTTAATTCGATACGCAACGTGAAAAGAGCAATAGAATACGAGATTGACAGAATGATCGAAGTGGTGGAAAAAGGTGGTATTATTACACAGCAAACAAGAAGCTTTGATGCAGCCACCGATACTACATTTGCCATCCGGGACAAGGAGGAAGCTAATGACTATCGTTATTTCCCTGAGCCTGACCTTTCTCCCTTCCATTTGACGGAAGAATTTATTCAATCAGTTAATAAAAGTTTACCCGCATTACCACAACAATTGATGTTCAAATATCAAAGTCAATTGGGATTGAGTGAGTATGACGCTGCGCAAATCTGCATGGAAAAAGAAACAGCAGATTATTTTGAAGCGTTGATACTTCATACAAATAATTACAAGGCTGCAGCGAATTGGATGAATGGGCCGGTGCGTCAATACCTGAATGAAAACAAACTCAGCATAGAAGAATTTGGGTTATCACCTGTGCAGCTTGCAGATTTGTTAAAACTGGTAGAAGAAGGTAAGATAAATTTTTCCATTGCGTCATCAAGATTGTTTCCTGCAATGCTGGGATCAACGTACAATACTGCTTTTGAGCTCGCAGCAGAATTAAATTTGTTGCAGGTAAGCGACGCCAACGAGCTTGAGCAATGGGTAGATTCGGTTCTTGATAAAATGACAGATAAAGTGAAAGAATATAAAAAAGGAAAAAGAGGTTTAATGGGATTATTTGTAGGCGAAGTAAAAAAAATGAGCAGGGGTAAAGCAGATCCTAAAGTAGTGACTGAATTGTTTGAACATAAATTGAACGGTTAATTAAGTATTGATTTCAAAAAATTTACGGATGAAAAATTTATTTTTTATAGCGGTAACCATTATATTGTTTGCAGCGTGCAAAATAAATAAGAATTATTCTTTCGAGGTGAATGGGGAAGTGAAAAATGCACCGGCAAATACTATTTATCTTGAGCAATTGCCTTATAGCAACGAAAAACCGATAGTGCTTGACTCTGCAACAATTGCCCCTGATGGAAAATACAAATTAAAGGGTTCAGCAAAAGATGAGAATTTATATGCACTCACATTCAACCACCGGCCTGTTGTGATACTTACCAATGATAACGATCATGTGCAGGTAAATTTTGATATCAGCAATTACCGGCATCCTTTAGTAACGGGTTCTGATGCTACACAAAAACTATATGCTTTTATCAACGACTACAGGTCAAAAGATTCCATACTGGCAGAAACTTTTTATTTGATAGATACCTTACGCAGGAGCACAGGCAACGACAGCCTTATTGCAGTCCTGCAACAGAAAGGTTCAGACGAGGTGAAAAAAATGAATGAAATAATTCAGCATTTTGTAAACACATCGAAGAGTCCGCCGGCGATCTGCTTCGCACTTGATAAAGCAAAAAATTCAATGTCGCCGGAAGATCTGAATAAACTGGCACAGGATGCTTCGGCAAGATTTAAAGATCATGCCGGCCTGGCTGCATTTAAAGATATGATAGCAGCAGCGATTGCAGCGATGCCATCGAATAATTATTCTTTGCTGAACCAACAGGCGCCTGATCTCACCTTGAACGATATAAATGGCAATCCTGTAAGCATCAGCAGCTTTAAAGGAAAATATGTGCTAGTGGATTTCTGGGCAAGCTGGTGTGGTCCATGCAGGAAGGAAAACCCGAATATCGTGGCAACTTATAATAAATTCAGGGATAAAAATTTTGCCATTCTCGGCGTATCGTTGGATGATGATAAAAATGCATGGCTCAATGCTATAAAAAAAGACAATCTTGACTGGACACAGATAAGCGATCTGAAACATTGGGAAAGTGCAGCAGTAAACGCCTATAAATTTGACGGCATTCCTTTCAATGTATTGATAGATCCGCAGGGAAAAATTATTGCAACCCGTTTACGCGGACCTGGACTGGAAAAAAAGCTGCAGGAAGTACTGAAGTAAAAAGAAAAACTTACTTTGATATAAATGAACTTTTAGCTTCATGCTGAAATTTATTTTGATATACCCAACTTTAGTTTTCGTTTTTATTGCTTTTGGCTGCGAGAACAGTTCTATACAATCAAACGTTAACAATAAAAAACCGGCATCCTTTACAAAAGAAATCCAGTTATCCAAAAACAGGTATCATAAAGGAGAGCCAAATATTTTTTATACCTCCGTAAAAATGGAGGCATCCCAACTAAAATTAGATTCGCTTGAAAGTGGTTTTGATTCGATTCAAATTCGTATTTGGTTTGATATCTCACTGCTTAGAAAACAACGATTAATCGTTATTTCAAAAAGTAATGATAAATGGATAGCAAATCTGTATATCCTTACTTTAGGAAGTACCAAAAACAGTCATGAAGATTCGATTTTTAAATTTGATTTTAAGCCAGGACTTCCTAAATCCGGCTGGAATGATTTCACCAAAAGATTATTTGATTTACAAATAACAACGCTTCCTGATATGGATAATATTGCTGGCTATGGCTCAGGTATGGACGGAATAGGATGTAATATCGAAGTAGCCACAAAAACTTATTATCGTTTTTATAGATATTGGGAACCAAAATCTTACCAGGCTAAATTTTGGCAGGCAAAACAAATGACAAAAATTTTGGAGTTGATTGAACAAGAATTTGATTTTTATCATCCGATACATAAAAATTGAGCATTGCCCACCCTACAACTTCACAAACGATTCAATAAATTCACCTATATAATCTTTCTGCTCTGCAAGATGAACTTTTGCCTTTTCAAGAATTTCATCTTCGCTTTGCACATATTGTGCGCGAATTAATTCCGCTCTCTCATACTCAATCATACTATGCAGCAAATCTTCGATTACTTCCAAATGAAACTGCAATCCTGCTGCATGATTGTTATATACAAATCCCTGTTGTTCACAACCTGTTGTTCTGAATAATTGTATTGCCCCTTCGGGAAGATCAAACGTATCACCATGCCAATGAAAAGCAGTAAACTCATCCGGTAAATGTTGTGATAGTTCATGCTCATTCACTTTCTGCACCGGCCACCATCCTGTTTCTTTCAGACTGTGCGGATATACTTTGGCGGCTAAGGCTTCCGCAACAAATTGTGCACCGAGGCAAATACCCAACACTTTTTTGCCTGCATCAATTACCGATTTAATAAATATTTTCTCCAAACTCATCCAATCATATTTGTCTTGTTCATATAACGCCATTGGTCCACCAAGCACAATCAACAGATCAAAATCATGCAATGCCGGAAAACCATCAAATTCAAACACTTTTGTGAAGCTCACCACATGCCCATTCTCCTTCGCCCAATGTATTATTGAGCCGGGATTTTCGAATGGTACATGCTGTATAAAATGAATACGCATAAAAGCAAAAATTGTTTTTAGTAGTTTTACAAATATGAGGATGATCCAAGAAGCTGTTTAAAAATGATTTCTGAATAGAACCACTAAGACACATAAATACACTAAGAAGCACAAAGGACTTATTCATTCGCCTGATAATCCTTAAAATGATGCTTAAATCTTCGTGAACCTTCGTGGCCTTTGTGCCTTGGTGGTTAAAAAAATATTATCGGTGAAGCAAAGTTTTATTTTTAAACAGCTTCTAAGTAATTTTTATCAAAAAAAAATTTCATGAAATATTTCT
>JAHEZC010000415.1 GCA_023251275.1 Parafilimonas sp.
CATATTGTGCAGGCCAATGATCTTGTGGAAAACTATCGTGACATGATGATGAACCTGCAGGATCTGTACGTAAATAAAGTAAATCTCCGATTGAATGAAGTAATGAAAGTAATGGCTGTCGTTACCTGCCTGCTTGCTCCCGCAACAGTTATCGGCGGTATATTCGGAATGAACTTCGAAGTTATTCCATTGTTACATCAGCAAACAGGCTTTTACATTGCAGTGGGGCTGATGCTGGTAATACCGGTATGGATGATCGTAATTTTCAAAAAACAGGGATGGTTTTAGAGATAGGTAAAAGATTTTGGGATAAAGTAAAAAAAACGTCAACGATAGCCTAAGAAATATTTTTTATTGCCCCTGAAGATCAGGCTTTCTTTTTATAAATTGGTACGGTGCTGCAAGGTTCCCCATACATAATACTCTTTGCAAAAGGCCGGAGCTTATTGGTAATTTCGAGATACCCTGTTTCAGGAATTTGTACATCCCCGCAGCCTTTTATTACTACGCGTTTGTCTAAATAGTCCTCCCCATGAAATGTTGACAAATTTTTTATCAATAAAATATTGATCACTGTTTTTTCATCACCAACAATTACATCTTTTGCAAAGGGTTGTAAATAACTTCCTGCTAGCATATACGCCCATGCCGGAATTATGGCATCTGTACTGCAGGTAACGGCAACATATTTATCGCGGTAGTGTTCCCAATTGATTTGTTGTAATGAAAAGCGAAAATCTTTTTCCTTCAATATCAATCCCATAAACAAATGGTCCTTCAGATCAAAGGCCACAATTTCTCCTTTCGGATAAAAATCTTCGAGATCCAATGTAATGATACCGCTCTCTGCAACTTTATTAATGATTATTTCTGGCATAAATTTTCAATTCCTCCGAACTTCTTTTGTAAAACTACAGATCATCAGCGCAATATTTTTGCCCGAAAATTGTTGCAGCCATATTGTCTTATAGTTTTTCCTTTCTCCGAAAACTAAAAAGCAGGTCTATAACCTGCTCTTTGCTTTGAAATATGTCAACCGGGGATATCCTAATAAAAATTATTCCTGTAATCCTTCACCTCTGCCGCCAGGCGTAAGGCGCCAATCGCCCTGTAACCGGCAACCTGCTTTAAGCTTGTTTCCATATTCTTGCGCTCTGTATCCGGGTTACTTTCAATAGAAGCTGTTGCGTAAATACCTTCGCCCTTCACGACAAAAATACCGGATTTGCCTGCAATCGGCGAGCTTACCTTACCCTGAATTTGCTTGTTAAATGCAGCGCCCAGTACGGCTTCTTCATTGCCTATGTTAGGAATGACCGGCGATTTAAAAGAAATGCTGTCGGCAGCAGATACAGCAACTCCGGCTGATCCGGCAATTTCTTCCAATGTATTTCCCTTAATCTTTGTGGCGAGAATCTGTTTTGCTTTTTTCTCATTTCGCACAAATGATTCCACCTGCGGCCTTATAAAAGTCGCCGTTGGCAACCCGGCTTTATTGACAGCGGTTATAATTGCTGCAATATATTTTTCATCTACCTGTACGGGTTCAGAAACGGCTCCGGGTTTATTTTCATATATCCATTTTACCAATTGCCGGCTTTCACCCATACCAGGAATATTAAAATCATTTTCTTTAATATCTCCGGCGGATACTGTTTTCAAGTTTAACCTTGCAGCATTGGTATCAAAATCTTTTCTGTTACGGCTTGTTGCGGCAAACTGAGTGGCGGCAGTGTTGGCTGCATTTACTGTTTCCTGGCTGGTGATAACCGGCTTGGAGATATAGGCTATTTTATAGGCAGGGGTGTTTCCTTTCTGTCCGAGAATCTCAATATAGTGAAATCCATACGGTGTTTGCACAACCCTTTTCTCACCGACTTTTCCCGTGAAACAGAAATCGTTAAAGGCATCAACCATTTTTCCGGATTGAAAATAATCATATACCCCGCCTTTATCTTTGCTCCCCGGATCTTCCGAATACTTTGCACAAACAGAGTCAAAATTTTTGCCCATATTTATCTGGCTGATTGCGCTGTCAAGTGTTTTTCTTGCTGTGCTGTCGTCTCGTGTTCTCATCATTTCCCCTGATTGCTGTTGCTGATGTGTGGCAACTAATATATGCCGGACCCTTACCGAATCCGGCAGTTGTTTGATTCCTGCCATTTTTGCAATTACGTAATTGCCTCCGTCAAGATAGGGCCCATAAACAGAGCCTTCTGGAAGAACAAACAAAGAGTCATTAACTTTTTGCTTTATCTCTTTTTTACTAAGATAACTATCATAAAAAGGCGCCTCCGTTCCTTTTGAAGCGACAAAACTTTTAACATCCTGTGCAGCAGCAAATTCCGGTTTCATCTGGTTCAGTTGTGCAAATACGGCCAGAGAATCTTCAGCACTGGCAGACGCGTCAAAAGAAACATAAGATATGCTCCTGGTTTCGTCCTGTTGCTCGTAGAGCTTTGCATGTTTTTTTACATACGCATTGATATCGTCATCGGTCACCTTAATACTGCTGTCATTTACAGAAGCGTAAGGAATGCTTACATATTTAATATTTGCCACAGACTTATTGTCTGCATTCATCTTTTCAGCCATCCATTCAGGTACGTACAAAGCTTGTGTGATCAGAGACTGGTATTTTTGAGCAAGTGTCTGCTGAATAGTTGGTTCTATATATGTCCGGTACAATTCCACCACCTGCGGATCATCTGCTTTCTTCTTTATTTCGCCAAACTGCTGACGTGCTTTATTTATATCAAATATCCCGGTATTAGGATCGGTAAAAATCTGCTGGAGCCATTGCGGTGGATTTTTACCGAATAGGACGTCTGATAGTTCTTTGCCTTTTACAGTCAGGCCTAATTTTTCAAACTGCTGTGTCATTACTGCCACATTGACCATAACATTCCATACATTTCCAATCAACTGTGATCGCTGTGCCCTGCCATTATATTGCTGTTCAAGCAGGGTGAGCTGTTTTTCAAAATCTTCCCTGCTTATCTTTTTTCCATCAACTTTACCAATGGTGGAAGTATCGCTGAAAATACTTCCCTTGCGTACAAGTGCATCTTGCACAATGAATGCTATCAACGCCAATGCTATTGCGCTGAAAACAATCCAGCCAGCCCTGTCACGAATTCTCTGAATAACCGACATAATATTTTATATATAATTTATTGAGGACGGCAAAAATAGGGTAATATAAGACTTGAACAAATTGTGGATTTGTTGCCCGGTTTTATTTTTTCTTCATCTTTTGATACCGCATGCGAAAAAAACGTGAAACATGTTTTAACATCCGGTTGTTAAAAACCCCTTTGCTGAGTGGATAAATCAATATTTTTCCGCTTGTACATCAGGAAAAGTTTGTACAAAATACTGCCCGAAAAACAATTTTTTGATTGGCACGATTTCCTCGCACATTTTGAGTTCCTGCTGTTAACAGTGTATTTTATGTGAATATGTAAATGGGAATAAAGTATGACAGATTTATCAACCTTTGTTAAAAAGAGGGTGATTGGCTTACTCCGTAAATGTTGTGTCATGTGTTTGATTTGTTAATTT
>JAHEZC010000416.1 GCA_023251275.1 Parafilimonas sp.
GCAGCTTGAAAAAGCAACTTGCTTTCTATGAAAAAAGATTGACAAAAGTTTCACTCGAAGTGAATGTGAAACAGACCGAGCATCATGTAGGGGGAGACAGGCAACTGCGAAGAAGAATAGAGCTCATTATCACAGGCGCCATTGTAAGAAGCAATGAACCATTTCGATTTCAAACGGGATTTTTTATTGGCCCGCTCGCCTATGATTAGCAACAGGCTTTCAAAAAATTTCTATTGCAAAAATCAATCCTCATCTCACCAATGAATTCATTTATTTTATAGCTTTCCTGAAAAAACCGGCACTTTACCTGCAATGAAAAAAGAACACATTAAAGACCAGATGATCAAAACTGCAGCAAGGCTGTGGAATGTCCCGGATAATGAAATTGAAACCAATTTTGATCCGCTTATTTTATTGCTCATAGAAGCCTGCGCTTCCGAACTGGAAAAAATAAGTTATGATATCAATGCGTCGCATGAGCGTCTCCTTGATAAACTTGCCGATCTTATCATCCCTGAATCAGTGATTGGCCCGAAACCTGCCTCCTGCATTACAACCGCTGCTTCGTCAGAATTATCTTCTACTGTAAATGCTATGACACGCTTTTTTGTTGCACAGCGTATTCAAAATGCAAGCGCCGACAATAGCTTCAACATGAACATTTTTTTTACACCTGTTGGAGATTTTCTTTTACGCAAAGCAAGACTTGCTTATACCATTGTTGGAAAAAAAATATTTAAGATAAATTCCAATACCAGCAAAGATCTGATTTATAATGGCGAGGGCAGCAATAGAGAGAAAGTAAATGAAGTATGGTTTGCAATGGCACCGGACAAAGCCCTGAAATCCATAAAAGGATTGAGTCTCTATTTTGATATGCGAAGTCACTCAAAAGCACATGCATTTTACAATAGCCTTACAGGTACAAAAGGGTGGATTGGAAATCAGGAAGTAACACTTGGAGAAGGATATTATAACTGCGGACAATTTGAATTAAATCCGGGAGAGATGCTTGTTTCAGGACATGATTATACTCAAAAGATCCACCGGCAGATTGCCGGCATTTATCAAAATCATTTTTTGCATATTGCCTCAGATCCCGACATTAGCTCAGCGGAAGTTCCCGCAGAGTTTCAGAATAACATTCCGCAACAGACATTGCAAAAAATTACGGCAGAGCCATTGGTTTTTTTGAAGATTAAACTGAACAGGTATTTTGTACAGGAAGAGCTGGATGGTCTCACCTGTAGTATCAATGCATTTCCCATGGTGAACAGAAAATTCAATACACAGAATTATCGTACTGACCCATGGATCAACATTATACCAATACAAGTCGAAGGGAGCTTCCTCGATCTGCAAAGCATTATAACAACGACTGGTGGTAATTATAAATTCAGGGTATCGGCTGACACACAAAATATACATGAAGGTGAAGCATTGATAAGAAGCAGTGGCATAGGCAAAATCAATTCACGCGAAGTAAGAGAGATTATCAGCAGCCTGATGGATGCCATCCGTGATGAAAGCGCCTATTTCAGTGAAGTGAACAATGATTTTATTCTCGCCCGGTTGAAAGAAATAAGCCAGGTGCTTGCAAGACTCGAAGACCAGTTGCAGAAATCTGCGGATAACCGGGCTGCACATAATTATATTTTACTGAAACCCAAAAACCCCGATGAAATAGTCGCCATCAATTACTGGACAACTAATGGCGCAATTGCTCATCAAATAAAACCAGGTACCATTCTCACCGCGTACAATCATACACTTACAGGCGCGAAAGAAGTATATATTATCAGTAATGTAGCAGGCGGAAAAACTGCCATCTCAGAATCAGAAAAAAGAAATTTATTAAAACAACAGATTATCTCTAATGGAAAGATCGTGAGTGCTGAAGACATAAAAATACTTTGTGCACAACTCTTTGGAAACAGGCTCACGGGAGTGCATATTCAAAAAGGCGTGCAGATAGGAACCGGTGCATCTGAAGGATTCAGCCGCAGCATAAACATACACCTCACACTTCAGGATAAGGAAGATCCTGAATTAGATTTTCTCTGCCGCGAACTGAAACTGGCGCTTCAGAATAAAGCAACGCTTGTATATCCCTTCAATGTCATAATTGAATAATTGTTGTTTCAAAAAAGTCTGTGATAAGAAGATTTCTTTAGCAGGTTTACACAGAATTAAGCAGATGAGTTACATTTATCTTCAATAAATACGTTTAAGTTTCCTATTTGCATCATGAAACCAATCGTTCAAATATCACTCGATCTTACCAATATTGATGAAGCCGTTGAGACGGCGGCCCTGGCATTGCGTGCCGGAGTTGACTGGTTGGAAGCAGGAACACCACTCATTCTCGCAGAAGGTTTGCATGGTATAAAGAAATTACGGGGAGCTTTTCCGGGTGTTCCCATCGTTGCAGATATTAAGACAATGGACGGCGGCTACCTCGAAGCGGAGATGATGGCGAAGGCTGGCGCTACACATGTGGTGGTAATGGCAAGAGCGCATGAAGAAACGATCAAATGCGTAGTAAAAGCAGGGCTTGATTATGGCATAAAAGTAATGGGTGATAATCTTGGCTGTCCCGATATGATCGGCGCTGCAAAATGGCTGGAAGATCTGGGATGCGATTTTATCGTGCATCATATCGGTTATGATGAACGACGCGGCATTGCTGCACGCGGGGAAAGAATGCCAAGTCCTTTGGATCAGTTGCGGGAAGTAGTTGCAGCAGTGAACATTCCCGTACAAGCTGTCGGCGGGCTTAGCCTTGAGCAGGCAATTCGATGTCCAGAATACGGGGCGCCGCTTATTGTGCTCGGTGCTCCGCTGACGATTGATGCAGATGCATTCAAAACTGCGGATGGTGATCTGGAAAGCTCATTGCGTTTGATTTGTGAAAAGATTCATGCATATGGCGAAATTCCTGTTGGTAAATAATTATAATTATAACTTGCCCCGCAGAGACAAAATATTTGCAGATTTTTTAGTGTGCCATCGGTACACATTGAAGATATGCAACGCGTATCCATGATGAACCTAAATTTTTAAAATAAATTTTTATTCTGTTATAAAGATGAAATACGCAGCAGTTGTCAACTATGCACCGCAAAAAGGCTCTGTTGAACTACGTGAAGTCGCAAAACCTGCTATTGGCGAGGAGGATGTATTGATTGAAGTGGCAAATGTGGGCGTTTGCGGAAGTGACCTGCATCAATGGTCGGGTGATCATAGCTGGCCGGTGAATTATCCTGTGGTATTGGGCCATGAGTTTGGCGGCCATGTTGCTGAAAAAGGCAGTCGTGTTTCGGGATGGAAGGAAGGCGACAGGGTAGTTAGTGAAACTGCTGCTGTTATTGATCTTAACAGCCCGATGACAAAGCAGGGTTTGTATAATTTAGATCCATCCCGTAAAGGTTTTGGATATGGAGCCGATGGAGCGATGACGAAATATGTACGTGTGCCTGCAAGATGCCTGCATCGGATTCCGGATTCCCTCAGTTTTGAAGAGGCTTGTTTAACAGAGCCCTGTTGTGTAGCATATAATTC
>JAHEZC010000417.1 GCA_023251275.1 Parafilimonas sp.
CAGGATAATATTGAAATTCTGAGCGGTGACAGCGAAACAATAAATTATTCCGACAATACGTTTGATGCCATAACGGTAGCATTCGGAGTACGCAATTTTGAAAACCTTGAGAAAGGTTTACTCGAAATGTATCGTGTACTTAAGCCGGGTGGGAAATTAGTAGTATTGGAATGTTCCAGGCCTAAAAACAGCATAATTAAAAGCTTTTGGAAGGTATATATGAAAATCTTTGCACCGGGCGCCGGAAAAATATTTTCAAAAAACAAAGATGCCTATCAATATCTTTCTAATTCCGTGAATGCTTTCCCCGAAAGAGAACAATTTACAGGTATTATGCAGGCTGCAGGTTATCGCCAAATTTACTTTAAAACGCTTAGCTTAGGAATATGTTGCATTTACTGCGGAAGCAAATAATTACACTTTTAATACCTGCTTTATCTGTATCGGCTGCAACTGCGCAGGTTGAGCTGAACAGGCCTAATCATGATAATTTGCAATATTATTTCGGGCTTACTTTCGGATACAATAATTCATCTCTTCAAACTTCAAAAAATCCACGATTTTTAGAATACGACAGCGTGCTCACTGTAGAGCCTGGCGCCAGCGGTGGTATAGCACTCGGCCTGTTGGGCACTTTGCGGCTGAATAAAAGATTTGAATTCCGTATGGCGCCGCAGTTGATTGTAGGCGGCTCAAAATTTTTTACTTATACATTGAAATATCCAATGCCGGGTGAACCTGCTCTTATAAAGAAAACACTTCCTTCAACTATCGTAAGTTTTCCTTTCCAGTTAAAATTTAATTCTGACCGTATTGATAATTTCCGTGTTTATATGATGACCGGACTAAAGTATGATATAGATCTCGCCAGCAATTCAGTTGCACGCAATGCAGAAGATTTAGTAAAACTTAAAAAATCTGACTATGGCTATGAGCTGGGATTAGGATTTAATTTTTACTTGAAATTTGTCACACTCTCCCCGGAGATAAAGGTAAGTAACGGGCTAAGTAATATTCACAGCCGGGATCCAAATCTCAAGTTTTCCAATGTGCTCGATAAGCTGCAATCAAGAATGATTGTTTTCTCTATTAATCTTGAAGATTGAGAATTCCTTTTTCAACTCAATCTGATAAAGCATGCGCACCATTCAGATAAAACCTATAAAGCGCCTAATTGTTTAAGGAATTTTTCAGAATTAGCCTTCACATTGGCCGGCGGATTCATGCTTAATGCCTTTTTGAAATTCTTAACAGCATTTTCCTTATCCCCTTTTGTGGCATAAGCTTCTCCGAGGCTGTCCCATACATTGGCGCTGTTTGGATGATTTTGTGCATTAAGTGCCAGCATCTCTATCGCTTTATCATATTGTTTTTGGTTAATCAACTGGTATCCATACTGATTGAGTTCATTTTCTGTCGCGGTGACGATCGCATCCTTCAGGATCTTTTCAGCATCTTCTGTTTTGCCCATTTCTTTCAGAATGCCTGATTTAATGCTTTGTGTGTTGAAGCTGTTATTCAGTGCAATCGCCTGGTCAATCCATTTAAGGGCCTGCTCATAGTTGACCTTGTTTTGAAGCGCATAATTTGCGGCAGTTGAAAATCCGATCCATGTAAAGCCTGTTGTTCCTTTCAATTCCTCAGCAGCGTTAGCCATTACTATATCATCTACTGCGAATTCTATCTTCACTGGAAATTCTTTCTTTTCCCAGTTAAGTACAAGCTCTGCCGAATTTTTGGTGGTATTGATGAAATCATAAGTAAGCAATTCTGTTTCGGGTACGGTACGCAATTGTATTTTAGCTCTCATCTGGTCATGGCCGGGATCGTACCAAAAGCTTCCCCAGGACCTGCTGTCTTTTGACAGGATCACTTCCCCGGTATTGTCTTTATTGATGACAAAAAATAAACCGTATTCACCTGCGGGCACTTTAACGCCTTCAACACTTGCATCATGTGAAAATTTAATGACCGTGTTTTCATTTGCCCCTGCCCGCCAGGGGGCTTCATTGCCGGCTCCAAACTGTTGTATATTCCACCCATAAGGAACCAACGCGCCCCACACCTCACGACCTTTGACTGAAGGCCTTGAATATTTTACGGTCACACTTGAAATTCCGATGGTTTGCGAAACAACAGCCGCTGGGCTTGGAGTACGCGGGGTGGTAATTCCCTGGGCCTGGGCAGTTGCAGATACCAGCCCCACCAATAAGATTGATATTAATTTTATGGCAGATTTTTTTATCATGGCAGATTTTTTTAATGAATAAAGTTATACCTCTCTGCACTTTATCATAAACTTCACCAAAGTATTATTCCCAAGCCTTTAAACTAACTGCCGAAACCCATTCAATCGAACCTGTAACCGGAACAAGACGACATGTAATTGCTTTAAGAGGACAAATGATGCGTATTCTATGCCCTATCTATTGTAAATATGGCTGGCTGTGAAATTTATACAATGGCTTTTAATTCCTGTGATAAAGCGAAAACATTTTTTGAGTAGGTTTGCTTTGCAATTTTATTGAGTAATATGTATCATTAAAAAAATAGTCTATTGCAATAGCGGTTGGTTCCAAAGCCCCTGCTTTTAAATTGTTTAATACGGAAAGGAAAGAAATATCTCGCGCAGATTTTAAGGACAAAATCCTTGTTATAAATTTTTTTCCTGCAGCCTTTACCGGTGTTTGTACCGCACAGTTGTGCACAGCCAGCGATGAATTGGCCTTTTACAATAACATACAAGCTTCCGTGATCGGAATATCTGTGGATATGCCCTTTTCATTAAAAGCATTTAAAGAAAAGAACAATATAAATTACGACCTGCTTTCTGACTTCAATAAACTTACTATTCACGAATATGATATGTATCATTGCAATTTTACAATGGGCATCAAAGGCGTCGCCAAAAGAGGTGTTGTGGTAATCGGTAAAGATGCTGTAGTTGTTTATGCAGAAGAAACGGCTAATCCTGGTATCCAGGTAAACTTTGCCGCTTTAAAGGAAGCGTTGCTGAAGCTAAGATAAAAAAATGCTTGTTATACTCAGGTATTATTCTCAATAAAGATTTGTAAAATAAGGCATTCAATTTTAATTGTTAACGCTGCAAAAATTTCACTTTTATTTCCCGGAAATCATGAGAAATTTCATGTATGTTTTGATAAATACCAGTATAAAAATAAATTAAAATCACGCAAACGTTTGCATCGCCTTTTTAAAATATTTCTCTGCATCATTGCATAAATTTGATATAGTTAACTGCCAGATTATAACTGTTTGATGTATTAGGACCTTATCTGATACACGATGCAGCAAATTAAAGTTATAAGTTGTCTGTTTACTTGTACATCCTAAAATATTGTTGCTGCTTGTTAAGACGTAAAAATTCCCGTCATCAAAAAAAAATTTAACTGCTATGAGACAATTTCGCAAACTATTTTTTCTCCCGCTTTTACTCCTATGCCTGGCTTCATTTGCCCAGACAAGAACAGTGAAAGGGAAAGTTGTATCGGCACAAAACAACCAACCGGTGGCCGGCGCTTCTGTATTATTGAAGGGT
>JAHEZC010000418.1 GCA_023251275.1 Parafilimonas sp.
AACAATGCGCCCCGGCATAGCGCCGATATATGTTTTACGATGCCCCCTTATTTCACATTCATCATGCAAACCACCAAGACTTACGCGTACATATTTTCGTCCTACTGCATGTGCGATGCTTTTACCCAATGAAGTCTTTCCAATACCAGGCGGCCCGACAAAGCAGAGTATCGGGCTTTTCATATCACCTTTTAATTTAAGTACGGCAAGGTATTCAAGAATGCGTTCTTTTATTTTCATCATTCCATAGTGATCATTGTTGAGTACAATCTTTGCATTTTTTAAGTCATAATTATCCAGCGTATATTCTTCCCACGGCAGATCAAGCATCAGATCAAGATGATTATATACCACAGAATAATCAGGTGTGCTTGGATGCATTCGCTCCAACTTTTCAATTCCTGCCTTAAACAGTGATTTTGCAGATTCCGGCCACTTTTTAGTTTCACCCTTCTTTTTCATTTCTGCCGTTTCCCGCTCATTGGCATCACCGCCCAATTCGTCTTTGATACTCTTGAGGTGCTGCTGTAAAAAATATTCACGCTGCTGTTTATCAATCTCTGTACGGGTTTTGGCAGTTACTTTATTTTTCAACTCTGCAAACTGCAGTTCACGCTGCAGTAATCCGATCAGTTTTTCTGCCCGTTGCTGTACCTCGTTGATTTCGAGTAAATCCTGTTTTTCGGATAATTCACTGTTGAGGTTACTGCTTACAAAATTTATCAGGAAGGAAGGATTTTCAATATTGCGCAAAATGATGGACGCTTCTGCCGGAAGGTTGGGAGATAACTGAATGATCTGGGAAGCAAGATCTTTTATTGAACTTGCATAGGCCTGGAAATCTTCATCGCTCAACTCTTCATCATCTGAAAGCAACTGCACCTTTGCCCTGAAATAGGGTTCCTCTTCTACAAGCCCGAGAATCTGAAAACGTTTCTTTCCCTGGATAATTATTGTAGTACCGCCATCCGGCATTTTAATGAGCTTTACAATTCTTGCTACCGTGCCAATTTCGCATAGATCTTTTAAGCCAGGCTCTTCCACATTTGCATCTTTTTGTGCAAGCACACCGATAAGCTTATCATTTTTATAAGATTCATTTACTGCCTTTATACTTCTGTCTCTGCCCACCGTTATCGGTATTACCACACCGGGAAATAAAACCGTATTGCGTAAGGGAAGCAGGGGTAAAACATCACCAATAACGAGGTTTTTATCAAGTTCGCTATCGCTTTCATTAATGGGAATAATGGGAAGAAAATCTGTATCATCCTCAGCCCTGAATAAAAAATTTTTAATGTTCATATTATTTTGTTCATAAGGTCAAAATGTCACCGGCCCGTATTATAAAAGGGATATAATTCGTGAATAACAGGGGGTCAATTAAAATGCCAAAGGACGAAAAGAACTTTCAAATGAACAAATTGGCGTAAATATCAGCAAGAGAGAGATAATCAGGATACAAAAAAAGCATCACGAATTGTGATGCTTATACGGTGTTTTTCATGGATTATCGGCAGGCTTATAAAATACGCAATCCGACACCTAACTGTAATTGCTGGTTTTTCCATTTATCCTGGTTATCTATATCGTTAATGTTTGATAAGCCAATATTATAACGGCCATAAACCCGTAATGAACCAATGTTTAATTGAGCGCCTGCCACCATAGCGAAGTCTCCTGATTTGAATGCATTTTTGCCATTCTCCAAAAGGTCTTCTTTATCATTGACAAGAATACTGAACTGAGGGCCTACCAGGAATGTCAGGAATTTTCCGCTGTTTATTCTTAATAATACAGGAATGTTGAGATAATTCAGCTTTACTTTCTGGCCTATAAAAGTATGCCCGATGCTGTCATAAATTGCCTGGAAGCCACTTGCTACTTTTGTGTTTGTCTGGCTGAATAAAACCTCGGGTTGAATGCCTATATTTTTATTGAAATTAATTTCGGCAAATCCGCCAAGCTGATACCCAAGATCGAAGCTTTGCTTAAATGATTGTCCATCAATTTTTGAGAGGTTCGCACCGAATTTCGCACCAAGATGAAAACCCTGTGCCCGGCTGAAGGTTGCAAACACGATGACTGCAAATACAAATAAAAAGATTTTTTTCATGGTTGTTGTTTTTGATTAAGATGCCAATTGTTATGCCAAAGATGAAATATAATAACGAGGCAAAAGGAATTGTATTGTTAAAAGAAATCTTAAACTAAGATTTGCGGCAGAGACTAATTATATAGAAGTTAAGATGAATTTCTTTGTTTGATCTGAATTAATTTTTTTGCGGATAATTCATATCAGTTCAAACACTGTTATCTCAGGCAGTATGCCAACTCTCCCCGGGTAACCAATGAAACCATATCCGCGATTAACATATAATTTTTGTTTCCCTGTTTCATACAGACCTGCCCACTGTTTATAAAACCATTGTACCGGGCTCCATTTGAAATATGGATTTTCAAGACCAAACTGCATACCATGTGTATGACCGCTCAGCATAAGGTCAATGTCTGGATATTTCACTTTTACTTCCGCATCCCAATGGCTGGGGTCATGACTCATCAAAATTTTAAAAGGATATTTTTCTGTTCCGGGATAAGCCATATCCATTCTGCCATATTTAGGAAATCTGCCGAATGCACTCCAATTTTCAATTCCTATCAATGCGATCTTCTCGTCGCCTTTTTCCAATACTACATGCTCATTCATTAACAACCTCCAACCAAGCTCTTCATGTATTTTTTTTAACCTTTCAAGGTTTTCTTTTTTTGCTTCTTCACTTGACCACGAAATATAATCTCCGTAATCATGGTTGCCTAATGTACTGTACACACCCAGCGGCGCTGTAATACGATTAAACACATCCATATAATCATGCATTTCAGTTGCTCTGTCGTTGACTAAATCTCCCGTAAACAACACAAGATCGGGCACTTCTGTAAGCGCCATATTTACTCCCCTGTTTACAGCCTGCTTATCCTGGAAACTCCCGCTATGTATATCGCTTATCTGCAAAATTTTTAAACCCTTAAATGCAGAAGGCAAATTATCGAATGCCAATTGAATTTTTTTTACCTGGTAATTATACTTGTTGGAGAAGCCATACAATAGTGCAGTGAATAATCCGCCGCCAAGTGCAATACCCATCCAGCTTAGAAAAACAGAGCGATTAATTTCACCGCCATCTGTTACAAAATCAACTCCTGTCCTGGGAAAAATTTTTGCCATCAGCCACACAAAAACACGCCGGATATCATCCATCAAAAAGAAAACAGAGGCAAATATTTTGGCAAAAAATAATCCTACAAGGATAGCAAAAACATAATTACGGAAGAAAACATGGGTTTGAAAAAAATCAAGGAAGGGAAACAAAATAACTACAAGTACAGCCATTACAGAAACAGCCCAATAAGCCGAATAGGTAACCAAACGTATCTTTTCATTGCTGCCGTTTGTAACAAAACGTACTGCAGCAAATACATAAAGGTCAATTAAAATCATCACAGCAATAATGATCCACCATCCATTCCAGTTTTTCATATTTTAATTTTCTGC
>JAHEZC010000419.1 GCA_023251275.1 Parafilimonas sp.
GCCTATTAAAAGGATTTTATTACCCGATACATTAGGAGTGCTCACACCGGATGAAACTTATATTTTTATTACTGAACTGGTTAAGCGTTATCCAAATATTCATTTCGACTTTCATGGCCATAATGACTATGACCTCGGTACTGCTAATGTACTGGAAGCTGTAAAAGCCGGTGTTCGTGGTATTCATCTCACTGTCAATGGTATGGGTGAACGTGCCGGTAATGCACCGCTGGCAAGCGCTGTAGCCGTATTGAATGATTTTGTAAAAGATGTGAAAATATCGGTGGTTGAAAAATCGCTGTATTCGGTGAGCAAGCTTGTTGAAACATTTACAGGATTCAGAATATCGGCAAATAAGCCCGTGGTAGGTGAGAATGTATTCACCCAAACCGCCGGGATACATGCCGATGGTGATAAAAAAAATAATTTATACTATAATGATCTTTTGCCTGAACGCTTTGGCCGCCAGCGAAAATATGCACTGGGTAAAATGAGCGGTAAGGCTAATATTGAAAATAATTTACAGCAATTAGGCATACGGCTTTCTGAAAAAGATTTGAAGAAAGTAACCCAACGCATTATTGAATTAGGCGACCGTAAAGAAGTCGTTACACAGGCCGATCTTCCCTATATTATTTCCGACGTGCTGGACAGCAATACGATTGAAGAAAAAGTGCACATGGAAAATTATGTGCTTACACATTCAAAAAATCTGAGACCATCTGCTACGCTGAGGATCCGCATCAATGGTGAAGTTTTTGAAGAGCATGCACAGGGAGATGGACAGTACGACGCTTTCATGAATGCACTGAGAAAAGTTTATCACCACAAAAAACTGGAATTGCCGGTATTGACGGATTATGCTGTTCGCATCCCCCCCGGAGGTAAAACCGACGCTCTATGTGAAACAATTATTACATGGATGTATAAAGACAAAGAATTTAAAACACGCGGATTAGACAGCGATCAAACCGTATCTGCTATACAGGCCACTCAAAAAATGCTGAACATCATTTAAGTATTATTCACAATCCCACCTTTTAAAAATGATGCACCAAACTGATTCCTGCTGCATTATTTTGATAAAATGGAACCACCATCGTAGTTACAGGCTTATTGTTAAAGAGTTTCCTTTTGATAAAAGGATAGCTCCAATAGGCCAGTTTTGTGGAAAGAATTCCTACACCTGCACCAGCGGCCACATCGCTTAGCCAGTGCTTATTATTATACATTCTCAATATCCCTGTTGCAGTAGCAGCGGTATAGCCTGCAATACCATACCAGGGCGATACATTTTTATATTCCTGTCGCAAAAATTCGGCAGCCGCAAAAGCAGTAGCCGTATGTCCCGAAGGAAAAGAATAATAATCAGAACCATCCGGCCTCAGTTCTTTCGTGAGATGCTTTACAGTTAAAACCGTTGTCGCCATATATAGATTTGAAAGACAATAGATCATCGTTCTGTCCCTGAAATTATTTTGGCCGTGAATGCCTGCTATGTTTAAAGCATACACTGCAAAAGCCGGTGAATACTGAAGAAAATTATCCAGGCCTGTCGAGAAGGTTGGATTGTGCTCTCTTATTTCATTGCGCGTATCAATATTTATCTTTTGTAATTCTTGACTGGATAGGGATGTCACACCATAGCCAATCAGTATCCCCGGAACAATCAAAGCATACTTATTGAAATGGGAGAAGCTTTTCTCCTGGTAGAACCGGGTTTTCAGAGCCGTATCAGGCTGATTGTTTTTTAAAATGAAGGAGTCTTGTGCAATGATCTTAATGGAAAACAGGATTGTGCAGTAAAGCAGGCAATAACGAATCATAATATGGTTTCAATTTTGGATTAAACGATGTTGTCTGGCTATGCGTATCAGAGATTTCTTCTTTAACAGCTATTTATGGTTTAAAAAAAATTGATAAAAACACGATGATAATTTTGGAAAGGCTGTTTGGAATTTCCTGTAACTTTCTTATCGAAAAAAAGCAATGCCTGCAATAGCCTTACTTGCAGATTTCGGCACACGCGATGGATATGATGCTGCCATGAAAGCGGTGATAATTTCGATTTGCCCCCAGGCTGCGATAATTGACATCTCGCATGACATCGCTCCGCAGCAAATTGTTGAAGCAAGGTTTGTTTTGTGGACGGTTTACCAGAGATTGCAGTAAGAAATGGTAATGCACAACAATTTCTATATGCAGATTACAGTACACAAGTGCTATTGAAAGTACAATAATGATATGAATAAAATTATTTCAGGAGGACAAACGGGTGTTGACCGAGCAGCACTGGATGCTGCACTTGAGCTTGGAATAGAATGTGGCGGTTATTGTCCGAAAGGAAGAAAAAGTGAAGATGGAATAATACCTGAAAAATATCCGCTCACAGAAACCGCTACCGATCAATATCCTGAAAGAACGGAGCTTAATGTAAAAGAGGGTGATGGCACTCTGGTCATCATTCATAAGGAAGCCGATAAAGGAACTTCACTTACTATTTCACTTTGCAGACGTTATCGTAAGCCATGTATTGTTATTGATCTTTCAAAAGAAAACATAGAGAAAGCTGTACTCAACTGGCTAACAGAAAACAATATTGCCGTACTCAATGTGGCAGGAAACAGGGAAAGCTTTTCTCCTGGAATCAATAAAAAGACTTTTAATTTTTTGATGAGAATATTTCAACGTGATATCGTGGTATAAATGTCAGAAATTAAGAAATGACTACAGGTTTTCAACCTTACTCAAAGTTTTTCTCTTTGCGTTTTTGCGGCTTTGCGTGAGATATTTTTTTGACAGGTTTGCAATGAATAGTTTCACGCCAAGACGCAGAGTCGCCAAGGATCCGGCGCTTTAGCAGGGAATTTAATTATACTGTTTTATGTAATATCACATTGTGCATTCCACATTTACTTTTTCTCACCTCATGATATTCCCTAATTTTAGTTCATGGTCTTCAGCCTCTCCGATATACTGCTGCCTCTTGTGATCTTTCAATTATTATTCATCAGTTTTTTTCTTTACTCAAAAGAAACGGGTAAGCGTATCAGTAATATTCTGCTTGCCTCATTTTTTCTTGCTATCTGTCTCAATCTCGCAGATACTTTTTTATTGATCAAGCAAGTTTATTTTCAGTTCCCGGCATGGGCTTTATGGGGCAGTGGTACGCTCCTGGCCGGCGGCCCTCTGCTTTTCTTTTATACACAATCGGTTATTTACAAAGATTTTCAGTTCACTAAAAGAAGGCTGACGCAATTCATGCCTTTCCTGCTTTTATTTATTGTATCAGAAGTAAGCTACCTCGCAGCAGGCCGCGAAAAGCAGATCGAAATACTCCACAATATCATTAGCCGGAAAATTCCTCCTGCTGTATATATTGTATCATCCGTCATTTATATTCATTTTTTTTCCTACCTGTTTGCATCTTTCCGCCTGATAAAACGATACCGCGCTGCAGCAGTTAATCAATATTCGGATTCACAACGAGCCACGCTCAATTGGCTGCTGTCAACCATTATTTTTTTCTTTGTGCTGATTGTTCTGAGC
>JAHEZC010000420.1 GCA_023251275.1 Parafilimonas sp.
ACATTTCTTCACTTTTTAATGTCTTATATTCATATTGCAAATCTTTCAATTCCCTGGCTGTTACATTTATATCCCTGATGGTTTTATCTGCCCAATGGCCGTTGTATATATACACGATGGCAAGCGCAGCAAGAAAAAGAAAAAAAGGAAGGTTTCTCAACAGCCATTCATAGCCAATCAATCGTTTGAAAAAGCTTTCTTTTTTATTGCCATATTTGTATTGCCCGCTCATCTTTATGCTATGCAAATTTTAGTAAGGTGATTGCACAGGTTAGCATTGTTTTAAGAATTGTATCAGCACTTATATTTTTTCCGCTACTCTTAGTTTTGCACTTCCAGCCCTTGGATTTTTTATCATTTCTTCCCTGGAAGATGTCAAAGGCTTCTTTGTAATTATTCTTAATTCATTTTTTATTTCCTGTTGTCCGAGGGATTGATGTTCAGGGGTTTCAAATACACCGCTCCTGAAAAAATTTTTTACCAGCCGGTCTTCTATGGAATGAAATGTAACCACAGCTATCCTTCCGCCGCTCCGTAATAAATCCCGTGCCTGCTGCAGCATTTCCTTTAATGCAGTTATTTCATCGTTAACTTCTATGCGCAATGCCTGGAAAACCTTTGCGAGATATTTGTTTGGATTGCCTTTTATCACAGGATTCAGCAATGCCCTGAATTCTTCAATTGTTTTCAGCGACGCCTGGTTGCGATATTGAACTATATGGCGGGCAATTGTTTTTGCATTGGTTACTTCACCATATTTTTCAAATAATTTATGCAACTGCTCCGCGCTGTAAGTGTGCAAAATATCTGCTGCCGTCAGATGCTGCCGCCTGTCCATCCGCATATCCAAAGGGCCGCTGAAACGGATAGAAAACCCCCGTTTACCTTCATCGAACTGGTGGCTGCTGACGCCAAGATCTGCAAGCACTCCATCCACTTCTTTAAATTTGTACAATCGCAGAAAACGCTGCAGATGGCGAAAATTTTCAGGCACAAAAATCAAACGCTCATCTTCCGGTAAATTATTTTGCGCATCAGCATCCTGGTCAAAAGCAATCAGCCTTCCGTTTTGGTTTAACTTATTTAAAATGCCGCGGCTATGGCCTCCGCCGCCAAATGTGCAATCAACATATATCCCGTCTGGTTTAATGTTCAGCGCATCGAGGCATTCGTTATACAAGACAGGCGTGTGATACCCGGGATCTGGAATTTCAAATGTGGAATCAGCATTGTTCATCATCACATTTATTTAATTCGTCATTCCCGGCTTAGAATTCCGCTCATTAATTCTGCTCCCAGCTTACTGAAATCATCCGATGATTGCTCTTCAAAGAACTGTTTATATTTATGGGAATCCCAAATAATTATTTTGTCAATGTACGAGGCCAGTACTATGTCTTTACTTAAACCTGCATATTCTTTCAATGTAGGCGGCAACAATATTCTTCCGGCATTATCAATTAAAACTTCTGTCGCACCGCCTAAGAACAAAAGCTTAAATCTCCGTACCTTGGGATCAAAATCATTTAACTTACTGATGCGCTCCAGAATAATTTCCCAGGTTTTCATAGGATACATATCCAGTTTTTTTTCGAAACCCCGACTTATCACTAAACTATTTTCTTCTCCGGGTAATTGTTTCTTAAGAGCTCCGGGCACTAAAAATCGCCCTTTGCTATCAAGCGTTACTTCGTATTCCCCCAGAAAACCAGCCATTTATACAGGTTTTAAATATTTTTACCATTTAATTACACAAATTAACACTTTTTTCCACATTCCTGACCAAATTTTTCTTTTTACTTTTTTCCACATCAAAAAATTACCTGAAATGCTTATTACATAAGCGTTTCAGGTGAATCAAAGAAAACAGGGGTGTGATTTAAGTGTGAATAGCAGTGGATAACTTAAAAATAATTCTTTATGGCTGGATATTCCGGAACAGCACTACGCAAAAAATTGGGCATTGGTAATGAAATGAAAATCATGCTTTATAACCCTCCTGCAAATTACAGGGAATTGGTAGAATACGATATAGAACCGCAGATAACAAAAAAAACTTCACTCGCAGATTTTGCCCATCTATTTGTCACCAGCCGGAAGGAACTGGAGAAAGAATTTTCTGCAATAATTTCATCTGCAAAAGATGGGCTTGTCATCTGGGTTTCGTGGTATAAAAAATCTGCCGGAATAGTAACCGATATTACTGAAAATGCGATAAGGGAAATCGTTTTGCCAAAAGGTTGGGTAGATATAAAAGTTTGCGCTGTTGATGACAAATGGAGCGGACTTAAAATTGTAAAAAGAAAGCGTAAACTGTCTGGCAAGAAAACCTTTATCTGAACAAAAACCGAGGCATAGTTTTGCAGTTTATTAAACTATGTACCCAAAGAATTTGTCAATAAAAGATTTTAGCTATCATCTTCCCGCAGAAAAAATCGCTAAATACCCGTTAGGCGCAAGAGATAACAGCAAGCTGTTAGTATATAGAAATCATGAAATAAAAGAAGATTTTTATTACTCTCTTCATAAATATATTCCGCCTTCATCATTACTCATATTTAATAACACCAGGGTAATTGAAGCAAGGTTGCTGTTTCAGAAGACTACCGGCAGCATCGTGGAAATATTTTGCCTGGAGCCTTATAAAGCATATAGCGATACCAGTCAGGCTATGCTGCAAAAAGGAAAAGTCTTGTGGAAATGCCTTGCAGGCGGAGCAAAAAAATGGAAGAAAGAAACCCTGGTTAAATTGATGAAAACCCAGGAAGGATTTATCGAGCTAACAGCAGAAAAAAAAGATCAATCAGGTGATAGCTTTTTGATTGAATTCAGTTGGAACAATGAAGCGATCACTTTTGCAGAGATTTTGCACCTGGCAGGTGTAATACCTCTGCCTCCGTATCTGAACAGAGAGGCGGAAGCAAATGATTATAAGAGCTATCAAACCATCTATGCAAAATATGATGGCTCTGTGGCAGCACCTACCGCAGGTTTGCATTTTACAGAAGAATTGTTCAAACAACTGGAACGGGAAAATACAAAAACTGATTTTGTAACCCTGCATGTTGGCGCGGGTACATTTATGCCGGTAAAAACTGAATTTATACAACAACATGAAATGCACGCAGAGTTTATTGAAGTGCGAATAGAATTAATAGAAAATTTATTACAGTGCTTGACTGATACCATTATTGTGGTGGGAACAACTTCGTTACGTACCATTGAAAGCATTTACTGGATGGGAGTAAAAACAATTGTACAACCTGGTATTGCACCAAAAGACCTGTATCTTACACAATGGGAGCCTTATGAAATTAAGGCGACGCGGCCTGTCAGCAACACAGCAGCATTAGAGGCACTAAGGGAATGGATGCATAAAAATGAATTGCAAAAATTAATTACAAAAACACAGATCATTATTGTTCCCGGTTATGAATTAAAGATTGCTGATGCTTTGATCACGAACTTTCATCAGCCTCAATCCACATTACTTTTATTAGCAGCTGCAGTAGTTGGCAGTAAATGGAAAGATATCTATCAATATGCTC
>JAHEZC010000421.1 GCA_023251275.1 Parafilimonas sp.
GGAACTTTTTTCAAAAAAAACCCTTCCGGCTCTTCTATTTTCCAGATACCGAGCTTTGTAATTGCGTTGATAGGATGTTGATAAAATAAAGACACAAAATGAATTATGGTTCTATATTGCGGTCGTTCAAAATTAATTTTATTCAGGTGGGGATTTGCAATTTATTTGCAGCATATTCCGTGAAATCGGACATCGGACATCAGATATCAGACATTGACAGCATAAATTGGAAATCTTCAAATTGTAAATCAGGTATTTCATGATTCTATCAGATAGCCGTATCCTTGAGGAAATGCAGAAAGGCACGATCATCGTTGAACCATATAACCGTGACTGTCTCGGAAGCAATAGTTATGACGTGCATTTGGGTAAGTGGCTGGCGACTTACCGTGAGCATATACTCGATGCAAAAAAACATAACGAGATTGAATATTTTGAAATTCCTGATGAAGGCTTTGTTTTATACCCGCATATTTTTTACCTCGGTACAACCCAGGAATACACGGAAACGCATGCACATGTACCTTTTCTAGAAGGTAAATCTTCCACGGGCCGCCTGGGGATTGATATTCACGCCACGGCAGGCAAAGGCGATGTGGGATTTTGTGGTCACTGGACACTGGAAATTTCCGTGAAGCAGCCGGTAAAAGTTTATAAAAACATGCCTGTAGGGCAGTTGATTTATTTCCCGGTGGATGGAGAGATTGAAATAAAGTACAATCAAAAGAAAGATGCCAAGTACAGCGGCCAGCCGGAAAAGCCAATTGAAAGCATGATGTGGAAGAATAAATTCTGACTATGAAAAAAATTTTTTTGTTGTTGGCGGCAACTTGCTTTTTGCCAAAATTGTTTGGACAAACCGATACTGCCATAATAAATGATATTAAAGCTTTTCAAAAGGATCTTGCTGACGAATACACAAACCCGCAACGTTCACCACTGCAACCTGCTGAAAGAAAAAAATTCAAAGGCATACTGTTTTATCCTGCAAATGCTAAATATGTTGTGAATGCAAAATTTATTCGTACGCCCGCTGAACAAATTTTCAAAATGCCGACAAGCGGAACAAGGCGACCAGATTACGTAAAATACGGTGAAGTACATTTTACTTTGAAAGGGAATGAGTATAAACTAAACGTATATCAATCCATTGAACTTACGAAAAAAGAGGAGTATAAAAATTATCTGTTTATTCCTTTCAGGGATGCAACAAGCGGTAAGGAAACCTATGGAGGCGGAAGATATATTGACCTGAACATTCCTTCCGGAGATACTATGCTGATCAATTTTAATAAGGCGTATCATCCATATTGTGCTTATACGGAAGGATATAACTGCCCGATACCTCCGAAAGAAAACTATTTGCCGGTGAAGATAGAAGCGGGAGTAAAATTGTAACGGTTATTATTCCACTACGAAACGATAACCGACTCCTTTAATGGTGATAATTTCTATGGCTGAATCCTCTCTTACATAACCACGCAGTTTGGTAATGTAAACATCCAGATTGCGGCTGTTGAAAAATGAATCATTGCCCCAGATAAAATTCATCATTTCCCTTCTGTCAATAATACTGTTCCGGTTTTGCCAGAGATATTTAAGCAATTCACTTTCGCGGTAAGAGAGCCTGCGTTCCTCATTGTTACACATTAATACCTGCCTGTTTAAGTTGAATTGATACCTGCCTATATTTATGATATCTGTTGTTACCTGGTTTGCCGGATTATCTTTTCGCACACGCAATGCATTTTCAATGCGTACAATCAATTCTTCCATACTGAAAGGCTTTCGTATATAATCATTGCCTCCTGTATGAAAACCTTTCACTACATCTTCTGTCTGTGTTTTGGCTGTTAAAAAAATGATGGGAATGTCATCATTGATTTTCCGTATATCTTCTGCCAGCTCAAATCCATTGCGGTTTGGAAGCATTACATCGAGCACACAAATATCGGGTTGCTCTGCGTTGAATAATTTCATCACCCTTGCGCCATCTGGTTCCATTGTGACCTGAAATCCGCGCCCCTCAAGCGTTTCCTTCACTATCTTTCCAAGGAACAACTCATCTTCCACGTATAAAACTTTTATCTTGCTCATAAAAACTTTATCTGCCTTTTTATAATCCTGCGATGCTCGTCTATGTATATCACCGGGGCTTCTTTCACAGGAAGCTTAACTATAAAACTGCTCCCTTTATCCAATTCACTTTCCACATAAATATAGCCCATGTGTCGTCTTACAATTTCTGCCACATAACTCAACCCCAAGCCATAGCCTTTTATATTGTGCCTGTCACCGGAAGGCACACGGAAAAATTTATCGAATATTTTTGATCGGAATTCTTTAGGAATGCCAATGCCGTTGTCACTCACTTTTAATTCAAGAATATCATTTGGCAATGCAGAAAGCTGAACATGGATAACAGGATTTTCTTTACTATATTTTAAAGCATTGTCCAGCAAATTATAAATCACACTGGTGATGTGCAGTTTATCTGCATCAATGATAAAGCTTTCTCCTTCTGTGGTAAAGCTTACAGCAGCTTTATATTTTTCAAATTGAAGCTTCATAGTATTGATCACTTCCTGCACTAACCCTTTCAGATCAAATTGTTCTTTGTGCAACTCGATTTCCCTGTTCTCAAACATGGAAAGTTTCAGTACATTATCCACCAATAAACTCAGGCGATGTAATTCAGCGGCAGAAATGTCGAGGTACTCTTTTGTTCGCTCAGGGCTTTGAATGCCGCCAAAATTTCTTAACGCTTCAATCGCCACATTCACTGTAGCAATAGGCGTTTTAAGTTCATGGGTAATATTGCTGATGAATTCGTTTTTTACCGCTGCAAGCCTTCGTTGTGCAAGCAGGTTTCTATATAAAAAAACAAATGATGCGATGGTGACAGCAATAAGGAGTAACGAAACAAGAATGGGAAATTTTATTTTGCTAATAATAAAATTGAAAGGGTTATCAAAAGCTGCCTGGTAGGCGTATGTTTTCGCAAGGCCTGTAAAAGCAAAATTCGTTTTTAATTCGTCCGGCTTTGCATCTGCAATGGGAAAACTGTCTTTGCCTTCATGCCGGGTAATCCTGTACGCAACAGTAATTCCATTTTTCAGCAATTCAGTTTTATACGCAGAATCGAGTTTTTGCAGGGACAAAGTATCGGTGATCCTTTTATCAGAAGAAAAATATTTGATGATATGTTCTGCACCGGGAGAAGGAGCCGGCAGTTGAAAAGAGTCGAATTTTTTTGAAAAAAAATCAACATCTTCTCTAACGGAATCATGCCTGTGTTCAGACATCACGGATATGGCTACTTGTTTTTTACCAGGGCCGGATTTTTTTGCGAGAGCCGAGTCAATTACTTTCTCCTTTACGCTGTCAATCACATTAAAAATGAAAAGGTTATCAGGCAGATTGGTTTTAAAAATAGTCGTATCACTGCGGAAGCGCTGCAGTTGCAGTTTATACACGACATCGCGAAAGATTACGTCTGATTCTTTTTTCAGGTTTTGCCATTCATCGTGATACAAACGATTTA
>JAHEZC010000422.1 GCA_023251275.1 Parafilimonas sp.
TGGAGCAAATGATAAAATCCATGAATTAAATTTTTTTGTGCATTCACTTTGAAATACAAAGTACTTTTAAATAAATTAAAAACAACACATCATGAAAGCTTCACCCATCTTTACTCATCTTGCTGCGGCAGCAGTTATTACAATGGTTATCGGGCTTGTGTATGTCGCTGTTCAGCAAAACTATCGGGGCGGCGCCAACGAGATCCAGGCACAGGTTGCAACCGAAATCTCTAATCGTTTACAAAAAAATCAATCCATTGAAAAACTCTGGCCTGATGATACCATAGAACTTACCAGGAGTCTTCGCCTGTTTATAGAATTGTATGACGCAAATAAACAGCCTGTTGCTACCACAGCTTTACTCAATGGCAGCATACCTGAAATTCCTCACGGCGTAATGGAAATAGCAAGAATAAATAATGAGAACCGAATCACCTGGATGCCGCAAAGCGATGTGAGAATGGCAATGGTGGTACAGCATGTAAATTCTCCACACGCGGCTTATGTAGCCGTAGGTCGTTCCCTGAAAGAAGTGGAAATGCTTGAACATAATCTTTTGCAGATGGTATTTATCTGCTGGATTATGTGCATAGGAGTGATCATCATCCATTTTGTAATTGCCCAGTTTCTCCAAAAGAAACAATAAATGGAATGCTAACAATTACAAGTAGTAATATTTTATGAAAATCAAAATGATACTCCCCGCTCTTACTGAAGCCAAGAGTCCTTTCTGGCGGCATGTAAAATATTCCTTGTTTCCACCACTCGGACTCGCAACATTAGCAGCTTATTGTAATGCTGATGATCAAATTGACCTGCAGGATGAGCACGTGGAAGAACTCAATATCCATGATGAACCTGACCTTGTAGTAATACAGGTTTACATTACGAATGCATATCGTTCTTATCAGCTCGCAGATCACTACAGGGAAAAGGGAGCTTATATCTGCCTCGGCGGTTTGCATGTTTCTTCGCTCCCCGATGAAGCCATGCCGCATGCAGATACAATTTTTATCGGGCCTGGCGAAGAAAGCTGGCCTGCATTCCTGGAAGATTTTAAGAATGGATGCGCAAAAAAAATGTACGGCAGTTCAGAAAGAACACTCGAAAAAATTCCGCCGATAAGACGCGACCTTATCAAAAGGCATTTGTACCTCGTTCCTAATTCGATTGTCGTAAGCAGGGGTTGTCCGCATCATTGTGACTTCTGTTATAAGGATGCATTTTTCGAAGGGGGCAAAAGTTTTTACACACAGCAGGTTGATGATGCACTTGCAGAAATAGAAAGGCTGCCGGGCAGGCATTTATATTTTCTCGATGATCATCTGCTTGGCAATTACCGTTTTTCATCTTCATTGTTTGAGGGCATGAGAGGCATGAATCGTGTATTCCAGGGTGCATCCACTGTAGATGCCATTCTTCGCGGCGATCTTGTGGAAAAAGCTGCGGATGCCGGGCTGCGCAGCATTTTTGTTGGTTTTGAAACGCTGAGCAATAGCAACCTCGTGCAAAGCAATAAAAAACAAAATCTCGGAAAGAATTACGAAGAGGCTATTCAGCGGCTGCATTCACTCGGTGTAATGATAAACGGCAGCTTTGTTTTTGGGCTGGATGAGGATGATAAAGATGTTTTTAAACGCACGGTTGACTGGGCAGCAGAGAATGGATTGACCACCTGCACCTTCCATATTCTTACTCCTTATCCCGGCACAAGATTATTTCAGCAGATGGAAACTGACAACCGTCTCCTCCACCGCAAATGGGATTTGTATGATACGAGGCATGTAGTATATAAAACCAAAAGTCTTACTGCTGCTGAATTAGAGCAGGGATATCATTGGGCCTATGACTCTTTTTATTCATGGAGCAATATTTACAAAGCAAGTATGCAGCATGAAACACTCAAATATCGCATCAAGCATTTTGCTTATGCAGGAGGATGGAAAAAATTTGAACCGCTCTGGAATTTCATCATCAAAACAAAAGGGCTGAATAAAATGCTCCCGCTGCTCGAAGCGATTTTATCAAAAACAGGTCATCAAGAAATGAAAAAAGATGAAAGTATGATAATGCCATTTCCGGCAATTGCATAACGCAAAAAACAATTCAGTTGGTAAACATTTATTTACAACTTTGATCATCGCTATAACATTTCATTTTTAAGGAAAGGTGAAAGTAGTTTTAAAGATTAATCCATTCATCAACTTTGCATTCAGGTATAAAAATTTTCTCGCACATGAATAATAATAAGCTTCCCGCTTTTGAGCGCCTGATGATATTCACTATGTCTTTTACGATAGGTGTGTTACTGTATCGCTGCATATTCTCTCTGAGTTTTCATTATGTATTTCTTCTGTGGAATTTATTTCTTGCCATCACGCCTTACCTCGTAAGCAAACAATTAAAAAAATGTAATGGTCTCGGTCTGAAGGCTGTATTGTTACTCAGTGCCTGGCTGCTCCTGTTTCCCAATTCGCCTTATATTCTTACAGATATATTTCATTTCAGGCAGAAAGATAATATTCCGTTCTGGTACGATCTGTTACTTTATTTTTCAGCAGCAGTGAATGGCCTATTGCCGGGCCTGGTATCACTGATGAAAGTAGAATCTTTTCTTACCACGCAGTTAAAGCCTTTTTGGGTTAAGTGCTCCATCCTGTTTTGCCTTTTTTCATCAGGCTATGGAGTCTATCTCGGCCGCTTTTTACGATTCAACAGTTGGGATAGTATTACAGGCACAAAAAAATTATTGTTTGTATCTGAGCAGTCTGTAATCATGCCCCAGGAGCATATCCATTTATGGATATTTACCATCATCTTCGGCATATTCCTTGGAATAATATATTATACTTTCAAAAAAATACCTGCATTGGTAAGGCAGCCAAAAAAATAAGCCTTTAACCTTTTGTGTTTTGTTTGTTCATAGTGAGATGATTCGTGGAAAAATGAAAGAAAAACATGCTAAATGTAATTGATAAGTGATTGACGAATCATACAGGGAAAAGTGCAATAAGACCCAACAACGAAAATGAAAGCGGCCTTAATCACGATTTAAATCAATGGGCAGGCAAAGATGAAATACTTTTACAGAGAAAGAAATTAATATCACTGAAACCAATCCCCAGTCATAGTTTACTTATTCGAAGCTCAATATTCGCCGGGAACGACTATCGCAGTATAAAAAATATCACCAACTACTCCCGCCTCCGCCGCCAAAACCGCCACCGGAAAATCCACCACCACCACTAAAACTACCGCCGCTGCTTCCGCTGCTGCTGGGAGCGCTATAAAAAGTCCGCGACATTTCATTCATCGAATGATCGAGGCTGTTCATAAACATCACGGTATTGAAGTAAGCATAATTTCCCGCATACCAGGTGGGAGGGGGTATATCGAGGTCCTTTAATTTGTCTTTCCATCTGTCGGCCATATCAAATACAATCGCGTAAGGTAAAACCTTGTCGAAATAATGCTCATCCTGCTTTAAGAATTCCTGCAGGCGATCTTTTTCCACACTCTTGATAAACTCTTTAAAGCCCAACA
>JAHEZC010000423.1 GCA_023251275.1 Parafilimonas sp.
CAAATTATTTCCATACAATATAAATTATGCATAATACCTGAAGAAGACCATAGAAAGAATACCGGTAAACATGACCAGTTTTATGAAAGAACTTAACGTATGAAAATCTGGCGGTGTATGTGCCGAAAATAATTGCCGGAATATCCAAAGCAAGGGGGCAACAATTACCAACAAACAATACGCCACGCTTAACCACCACCCTAAATGCAGTGCATACATCTGCACAATTATCAATACTGCAATCAACACAACCATCCATACTGATGCAAAAATTTTTGCAGCATTCATTCCCCACACAATGGGAATGGTGCGGCAACCATATTTTCTGTCGCCTTCAATATCTTCCATGTCTTTTATCACTTCGCGAATGAGTGAAATGATAAAAGCAAATCCGGCATACAAAAATGTTATCCGCAGGATTTTGTTTCCGCCCAGATCAATTTTCTTATTTATCAAATAGCTGTTTTCGCACCATGTTACTACTAAAATAACCCATGCCGTTAATAAAGAAATGAGAATATTACCCAATAATATTTTCTTTTTCAGTGAAATGGAATATAGAAACAACAAAAGCGCACATAAAAAATTTGCAACACCCAAAAACCTGATACGTGTAGTAACATCAAGATAAAATCCAATGCCAATTCCTGCGAGGCTCAGCAATAAATGCCAGGCAATTGTCCATCTTCGTCTGATGATTTTTTCAACAACCAGTTTCTCCGGTTTATTTACCTGGTCTATGTTGAGATCAAAATAATCATTGATGATATAACCCGCTGCAGCAATTAATACAGATGATATACAAAGCAACAGGAATGCAGTACCATGAATATTGGGAACAAGCGATGCTTTACCGAATACAGGCATCATTACACAATACACAAATAAAAATTGGGTAAGCGCAATGAATAAAAGATTGGGCCAGCGGATGAGTCGTATGAATGCACCGATAAGTTTCAGCGTAATATTTTTTGCAAAATAAAACGAATAATGCAGAACAAGGCATTATTGTGCTTTTATCATTGTATCAATATTCCAGTCGCCGCGCAGTTTCAATACTTTTTCTATCACATCTCTTGCACAACCCTCCCCGCCTTTAAATGGAGAAATGTATTTTGAAATTTGTTTTATTTCTGCAACAGCATCTGCCGGGCAACAGGGAAGCCCGGCAAAACGCATCACATCATAATCTGGTATATCATCACCCAAATACAATATTTCTTCCTTCCTTATGTTGTTTTGCATTGCATAATGGTGCAACAGTTCATATTTATTTTCAACCTGCATAAAAATATCTTTTACACCAAGCCTGCTCAGTCTTTCTCCCGCTTCCGGAGAATAGCTTCCGGAGATCACCAGAACTCGATAGCCTTTTTTTACAGCAAGTTGCAACGCATATCCATCTTTGATATTCATACGGCGGATCATAGACGCGCCGGGCATTATAAGCAAACTGCCATCGGTGAGCACCCCATCTATATCGAAAACAAATGTGGTAACAGGTCTGAA
The DNA here is from genome assembly GCA_023251275.1 of Parafilimonas sp. Taxonomy (GTDB): domain Bacteria; phylum Bacteroidota; class Bacteroidia; order Chitinophagales; family Chitinophagaceae; genus JAHEZC01. The sequence goes on from JAHEZC010000423.1 coordinate 1,510, forward strand.
AAATTCGAGAACATTCATGTTTTATCACTTTAATGAATTATTCAAAATAAGTTTTTAATTCCGATGTCTCTGCTTCGGTTCTAATCCCATTCAGATGCAATTTCTTTAAAGATAAAATCTGCAAATGATAAAGAGATAAATTATAAAAAAATAAAAATTAACTAACGATTGTTTGGAATATTAAAATTATATACCTTAGCCCATTCATTTCAATACGCTATTATTTCCAACATTCATTTTAGCAGCATAAAATTAATTTGTTTGATAGGGTGATTTTTTAATCGGTTGCTTGCTCATAACCGCTCCCTGCCGGTTTCTCCGGCGGGGATTTTTTTAAATATCTTCATCGCATTTCGCCTTTTCACCCCGCCTTGTCGTTAACACAGCGCTGCAAAACTTGTGAACACATGAACTTTTAAACTTTAAACTACTGATCACCGCTCCCAATATTCTCACTCATTATTTCATAGATTTTTTTTATTTGCGGATAGCCTGCAAGAAGCTGAATATGTTTTTCCATTGTCTGCCTGTCACCACGGATTGCCGGGCCGGTTTGCATTTGATCGGGTGAGAATTGCAGTATGCGACCGGCCACTTCATGGATGATCGGCGCCAGCACAGCAAAATTTATATTTTCCTGTTCGCAAAAATTCTCAGCCAATGCATATAAGTGATTGGTGAAGTTGGAAACTATCACAGCGCTTAGGTGAAGCTTCAATCTTTTTTCATCGTCTGCTATATCAACGATGCCTGATAATGTTCGGGCAAATGCAAATAATTTTTCTATCACTTCCGTATTCTTACCATCCACAAACAACGGAATAACAGGCAAACCTGTTTTCTCTTTTCGCAGGCTCTGCAAGGGATACAAAACACCATAATTGTCTGAACTGTTTTTCAAAACATTTTTGTTCGTTGCACCGGAAGTGTGCACGACTATTTTTCCCTGGAGTTGCAGCCCATCCGCTATTGCCGCAATGGCATCATCCGAAACAGCGATGATATACATATCTCCATCTGCTGTAATTTTTTTTATATCATCATGTGCCTTGGCATGCAGGTCGTCTGCGAGTCTTTTTGCGTGAAGAATATTTCTGCTTACTACTTCCCTGATAGTATGCCCCTTAGCCTTCATCAATCTGCCCAGTACAGTCGCTGCATTTCCCGAGCCTATCAATACTGTGTTCATATATTTGAGTTATGAAGATGAAGTTAAAGCAAAGACTTATTTTCGGATATTATAAAACGAAATTCAATTCAATTGCTGCAGTATCGCCACGAAAAGCAGCAGAAGCCGCATTCAGGTTGTTCTGCACACCCTACAGCGGCAAACCAAAAAGAAAAGAACCACCCATATTTCATCAAGCGAAAAAATTGCACTTCTATTTTAACGGCATGATGGTCCGAGGGTTTCAATGGTCTTCGGGAAAACCCGGTGAGAAAACAATACTGATCTGTCACGGATTTGACAGCAGCAGTTATAAGTTTGAAAGATTTATTCATCTTTTCCTGCACGAAGGAATGAGTGTGCTGGCATTCGATGCCCCCGGCCACGGTATCAGTGAGGGTAAAATGATCAATGCCATGGTGTACCGGAATTTCATTATTCAGATTGAAAAACTGTTCGGCCCCATACAGGGCATCATGGCACATTCATTAGGCGGTCTTGCAACTGCATTGGCGATGGAAGAAATAAACGATCCCGGTAAAAAAGTTGTGCTTATTGCTCCTGCCACAGAAACCACCACAGCGATTGAGCGTTTTTTTCATTTCATTCGTGTAAATGAAAAAACAAAAAAAGCATTTGAAGAACTGATCGAAGAAACAGGAGGAAAACCTGTCTCATGGTATTCCGTTACAAGAGCTGTAAAAACTTTCTCTTCTCAAGTCTTATGGTTGCATGATGAAGATGATCTTGTTTGTCCTTATGAAGACACACTGACTGTACAGAAAATGAATTTGGCACATACAACTTTTATTACCACGAAAGGATTGGGTCACAGCAAAATTTACAGGGACAGTAAAGTGCAGA
>JAHEZC010000424.1 GCA_023251275.1 Parafilimonas sp.
TATTCAATATTGTGGTTCAAACTGAGATACTGATAGCGTGAGCATAGTTCCTGAACTATCAGCGCATTCCAGGGATGCTCTAATAATTGAGAATTTGTGGTTAACTTGACACTGAAAAATTAAAGGAGGTATTTATTATTCCTGCCTGTTAAAGCTGAAATTAAAAAACCGTCGCTGATATTAATGTCAGCAACGGCTTCATCATTAAAATGTTTAAATTCCCTTTTTGATCGGTAAGATGCAGCTTGAAAATCAGTCAACCAACCTGTAATAATAAACCTTAGGAGCGCCTTCCACACCGGAATCTGTCATGATTTTTTTCAATTCGGGAGATGCAATTCTTGCTTTTGCTTTTGACAGGTCGGTAACCACAAAAGCTAAATACAACATAGTCGAATCATCCACACCCCGGCCGATACCCCTGTCCAGCATGCCATTTGCTGTTCTTGATTCTTTTTCTCCGTCAAATACTTTTAACCATGCATCAAAGTCTTTTACCTTAATTACCATCAGGATACGGTCTTTCTGGTCAATAGGTGTATCATCATTGCGTACCACATCAAAATAAGAAAATGCCGGTTGACCGGTTACACCGGCATTTTTCATAGCATCTTTCAGAAAAGGTAATGCTGCAAATTCTTTTGCTTTTTGCACATCGCTTATTTTGTCCAATACAAAAACCATATTGGAATCATCCAGTCCCCTGCCCGTCACAAACTTGGTGATTCCATAAGCCTGTCTCAGGGAATCATGTGCCAGGTAAACAGGTCTCCACTTGTCAAAATTCTTCACGTGGTGTTCGATCATAAATATTTTGAATGGAGTAAAAGCAGGTGCGGCAACGGTTGTGGCGGCAGTTGTATCCCCTGCTTTGTTTTCTTCTTTTTCGTTTCCGCCGCTGCCGCAGGAAAAAAAGAATAAAATGACTCCTGCTGCAAAAATTGCTGAGATTCGTTTCATTGTTTTTTATTTTGGTGAGTAATATCTGTCCGGGATAAGTCTGGATAATATTTTTTGAAGAAGCGTGTTTTGCCGGAACAGGACAACTAAGGCATAAATGTTTTTCAAAAATGACCTTAACCATTTTTTTATTCCAATCAGCAACCCAAATTGATGATAATTAATTTTTAACACTATATTTTTCTTATCTTGGTTTTTAAAAAGTGTACTATGAAAAAAATTACATTCATTCCGTTCTTTTGTTTCCTTCTTTTGACATTGGCATTGTCTTCCCGCATTGTTGCACAATCATTAAGCACAGAGGATATTAAAGCGCAGATGATAAAGGATTGGGAACGTGCAAAGGCATATACGGTTGACTATCTGAACACTATGCCGCCAGACAAATATTCATTCAAAGCAGTTGACAGCATTCGCAGTTTTGCGCAGCAGATGCTGCACCTTGCCCTGGGTAATCTTTTTTTAATGTCAAACGCTACAGACGCACAGCCGCTTGCATGGGGACAGGCTGACCTTGAACATAGCCCTGCTGCACAAAATAAAGATTCAGTAATGTATTATGTTACTGCCAGCTATGATTATTGTGCAAATGCAGTAAAGAATATGGATTTAAATAAATGGGGTGAAAAAAAGAATTTATTTGGCTTCGAAGCAACCCGGTATGGTTTGATGATCAAAACATTTGAGCACCAGACACATCATCGCGGGCAAACAACTATCTACATACGTTTAGCAGGGATTAAGCCACCCCAGGAAAGATTGTTCGACTGATTGTTGCTCTAAAAGAAAAGGCTGCCATTAAGGGGATAAGATGGTTAATGCCGGATATGTTTCAATGCCTCAGCTTTGGCATGCAGCCATTGCATCATTGCGGAGCCATTGTTTGTGATTATTTTATTTAATGAACAATATCACATCAAAAGTCTGTATCGCAACATTTTTTTAGTCTTAAAATGAATTTATCTTTCACCGAAGCGACAGAAGATGATATACCATCAATTGTCAGCATAAACAATGAAGCGGCAACGCATCTCACTTTTCTTTATGGAAAGGGACACTGGAGTTACCAATGCACAGAAAAAGGTATGCGGCATCGAAGGAAGGGTAACTCAAAACTGCTGGCAGCAAAATATAATAGTGAAATTGTGGGATCACTTAATCTTGTTACCAAAAAACCATGGGCGATTGATGTAACCTGCTTCACGAATGTGTTGCACCCGCTGTATCTTATAGGTATGGCAGTACACCCGGATTGGCAGCGCAAAGGCATTGGAAGGTATATGCTGGAAGAAGTAAAATCATTTGTTATTTCCTGGCCTGCACAGGCACTAAGACTCGATGCTTATGATAATCCTGCCGGTGCGGGTGAATTTTATCGTAAATGCGGGTACACAGAAAGAGGTCGTGTTGTTTATCGAAATAATCCGCTGATATATTTTGAAATGCTGGATTTTAAACAACGAATTGATTCAATAAAATGATTGGAGACAATACTGATTGTGAAATATATCGCAACAGCTTTTTAGCATTACACCAAACATTTACTATTGATATTATGCTCTGATCCCGCTTAACTTTTGTACAGAAAAATTATAACAACGCCTTATATACAACCGCTGCGAGTAATCCTCCAATAATCGGTCCTGCAACAGGGATCCAGCTATAGCTCCAATCGCTGTCTCTTTTATTTTTGATCGGCAATAAAAAATGCATGATACGCGGCCCCAGGTCTCTTGCAGGATTGATCGCATAGCCTGTGGGTCCACCAAGGCTTAAACCAATTCCCAATACAAGTAATCCAACAGGCAGCGCATCAAGTGAACCGAGGCTGTTGGTTGATTTCGTCATCAGTAATACGCCTATTACCAATACAAATGTGCCAATGATTTCTGAAGTTAAATTGTAACCGGTATTTCTGATAGCAGGCGCTGTGCAAAACACGCCCAGTTTTATATTGCCATCTTCTGTATCATCAAAATGTTGTTTATACGCAAGCCAGACAAGGAATGCACCGATCATAGCGCCAATAAATTGTGCTGCAATATATAACGGCACATCAGCCGAGGGAAATTTTCCCGCCTGCGCTAATGCAATGGTTACTGCCGGATTTAAGTGCCCGCCACTTACAGCAGCAGACGCATACACTCCTACAAATACGGCGACAGCCCAGCCGAAAGTGATGGCGATCAATCCTCCGTTATTGCCTTTTGTTTTGTTGAGTATTACATTGGCAACAACGCCGTCGCCAAGTATGATAAGCAATGCAGTTCCGGTGATTTCTCCGATGAATGGGGACATAGAAGTTTAAAGTTTAATGTTCGAAGTTTGAAGTTGATTGTTGGTTGTTGATTGTTTCTTTTCACGTTTCACGTTTCACCTTTAGCCAGAACAATATTGCTTTGCAAGCTGTGTAAAAGATATTACCTGCTCTTTAATCCATTCTTCATTCTTATTCATACACGAAGCCATCGCTTTTGCAACAGCAGGTGCTGCATGTATTGCAGCTTGTGCGTCTAAAAATAATAATCTTATGCGTCTTGCCAAAACATCTTCCACAGTCATTGCCA
>JAHEZC010000425.1 GCA_023251275.1 Parafilimonas sp.
TTTTTGCGGACGGTCTGCACGCCATACAGGCTGTATTTGATAACGCTTAAAGGGAAAACTAAGTTGCCCATGATTCATGGCGACAAAGCGGGCAAAGGGAATAGTAAGATCATAGCGAAGGGCTCTTTCCGTTATTTCTTTTGCGTTTTTTCCTTCAAGAACTTTTTCAAAATCTTCTTTTGCTTTTTGGTGTCTTACAGGATTATCCAAACCATTGTTCAGGATTTTAAAAATCAATTTATCCCCTTCTTCACCATATTTCCCCAACAATGTTTCAATGTTTTCCATTGCCGGTGTTTCCAATGGCTGAAAACCATACAATTCAAATACATTGCGAATGGTCTCGAAAATATAATTACGTTTTCGAACAACTTCAGCGTTAAAATCTCTTGTGCCTTGTGGTAAAGATGGTTTCATGCCTAAATCCCTAAAGGGACTTTTTAAAATTTACCGAAATATTCTTACTGCTTATAAACGCTTCGCCAACACGGGAAGCTATTATTCTCTCACAGGCTTTATCAATCATTGCAAATACTTCATGAAAGCCTTTTTCTGTGCCGAACCAGGGATCTGGAACATCTGAATTTTCGCCAGGGAATAATTCATTCAATAAAAGATCAACCTTTTCTTTATTCCATAGTTCTTTGCTCATTCTTTTCACATCCTCATAATTCTCGTTGTCCATTACGTATATCCTGTCAAACCTGAGCATATCTTCTTTTTGGAATTGCCTTGCCTTTTGACAGGAAATATCAATGGCATACATTTTTGCTGTTTTTTGAGCAAGATAATGCGGATGCTGACCAATGTGATAGTCACCGGTTCCGGCGCTGTCAACCTCCCAATCGAGGCAGGCTTTCTCGATTTTATTTTTCAAAATGCCCTCTGCCAAAGGACTTCGGCAAATATTACCCAGGCATACCATTAAAATTTTCATGCGGCAAAGATAATCGGTAGAAACAAGACAAAGGATTCATGGTTTACAAGATTGCCGGATATCAAAAATCAGTTGAAGATTGTTTCCCGGCGCTTGTTTCTTATTACGCACGATTTTTATGGAATATTGTAAGCACAGCATCTTTATTGTGGAGTTTGTTCTTAGGTCTTGTAAAGCAAAGCGGGAGATCAATTGGCGGATTAAACTCTTTGTTTTGAGATAAATTAAAAATGCCTGAGATGATGCATTACCTGAAAAAAGCCCGGATATACGGATTTGCTTTAAATTACCTGTTACTTTCGTTGCACAGGAAATGTAAATTAATTATCTTGCCCATCCCATTTAATTTTTTGTTAATGGAAAATGACTACAGGCAGCGGCAAAGAAAAAGTTATACAGTCATGCGTACCATCTATGATCTTACCATGGCTATACTTTTTCTTGCAATAGGATTAACGATGCTGTTAGGAGATAAATTCGGGATACCTGCTTTGCGGGATTTTGTTGCCGGGCTTAACCCATTTATCAGGTATTCATTTGGAGGGATTTGTATTTTGTACGGGAGCTTCAGATTATACCGCGGTATAAAACATGACTATTAAATTTATGTGCCATGCGGAATCGCTGTGAATGCATTTTAGTTTTTCCAGTGTTGATATTATTCATGGCGTATGCATGCAATACACCCGCGGTAAAGCAAAATTATGATTCACCGAAAAAAGGAACTATTCACATTAGCGTGGACGAAAGTTTTAAACCTGTGATTGATGAGCAGATCAAAGTTTACGAAGGCACATATCCGGATGCACATATTATCCCGGAATATAAATCCGAAGCCGATTGTTTCCGGGATTTGCAGAAGGACAGCACAAGAATGATTATAGTTGCCAGGGGATTAACACGGGAGGAAAGTTCTTATTATGAGTCAAAGCTTTCATTTGAACCGCAATTTGGTATTTTAGCTTTTGATGCGGTGAGTACTATTGTGAGTATAAACGCAAAAGACAGTGTATTTACATTGGAGCAATTAAAAAATATGCTCAGTGGCAAAGACACTTCAAAAAATGTGGTTGTTGACGGAAAGAATGCCACGAGTACAGTGAGATTTCTGTTGGATTCGGTTTTGAGAGATACAGGTTTTGGCGCAAATGTAATGGCTGCACAAGGCAGCAAAGCGGTGTTGGATTACATTTCGAAAAATGATAATGCGGTTGGATTTGTAGGTTCCAGTTGGGTGGGAAATGATCAGGACCCTGAGCAACTGGCATATAAGAGCAAAATAAGGCTGGCCCTGGTAGAATGTAAAATTTGTGATAAAGGTACTTTTGCAAAACCAACGCAGGCGACCATTTCATATAGTCAGTACCCCTTGGTACGGCCTTTGTATTTTATTTTGAAAGAAAATGCCAATGTACTTGGTTCCGGGTTCACAAATTATTTAAATTTGGAAAGAGGTCAATTGGTTTTCAGAAGAAGCTATCTTGTTCCGGCAAAAATGTATTTTGGCGTAAGAACGAGCCAGATCAAGGATTTTTAAGAACGATTAATTACTGTATAAAAAAACAAAAATGAAGAAAACAGTCTTTACATTGCTTGCCCTCGGATCTGCATTTGCATTTGTTGCTGCACAGACAGTAGATGAGGGGATAAAATTTCTTTATTATGAAAGAAATAAGAGTGCCAGGGAAACCTTGCAAAAAGTCGTAGCGGCCAATCCCAAAGATCCGATTGCCACCTATTGGCTGGGTCAGGCTTATCTTGCGGCGCCTGATTATGATGTATCAAGTGCGAAACTTTTATACCAGGAGGCATTAGAAAACGGCATAAACGATCCCTGGATATGGATTGGTATGGGCCATGTGGAATTGCTCGAGCGCAGAGGTGACATAAATTCAGCAAAGCAAAGATTTGAACAGGCTATCACAGCTACCAAGACAAAAAGAGGAGTAGAGAATGCAGATATTCTTAATGCTGTCGGACGTGCCAATGCATCAGGAAACAGCACGCAGGGCGATCCTTTATATGGTATAGAAAAGCTGAAAAAAGCGGCACAACTGGATATTAAGAATCCCGACATAGATATTAATCTCGGCCTTTGCTATTTAAAGCTTGGCAACGATCATGGAGGCGAAGCAGTGGAAGCTTTTCGTGATGCTGCTGCAAGAAATCCCCAGTATGCAAAAGCCTATTTCCGCATGGGACGTGTATATCAGAATCAGAATAATAAGGAATCCATGGATGAGCAATACGGTAAAGCTATTTCTGCAGATCCCGCTTTCGCACCTGTTTATCTTGCTTATTTTAATTATTACAAGGAAAAAGATGTAAATGTGGCTAAAGAATATCTTGATAAATATAAAGCCAATGCCGATAAAGACTGTAATACGGATTATTTTGTCGCCGATTATTTATTTCGTGCGGGTAAATACCAGGAGTCACTCGCCAAAGCCCAGGAGATGGAAAATGGTGAATGCAGAATTTCTGAAAGAATAAGTGTTTTGTTTGCCTACAATTACGACAGGCTTGGAGATTCATTAAAGGCAAAAAGCTATATTGATAAATTCTTTCTTGCAACTCCG
>JAHEZC010000426.1 GCA_023251275.1 Parafilimonas sp.
TACTGCGGGACTCTATTTCGCCGATAAGAGTCTGGTAAATTCCTTTAGATTTTGGACAGAAAAAATTGCAGTTCGCCTGAATCATGCTTTTCTTATTGCGGTTTCGAAGGAAGTTTATGAGAAATGTATGCAGCATTTTGGAAAACATGCTTCAGAAATAAGATGTATTGAAAATGGTATTGATACTGCTGCATTTAACTACGAGCTCAGGCACGAGGCAGGTAAGGAAAATTTTGGTTTTAAAAATGGTGACATTATTGTCACTTATGTTGCAAGAATGGATTCCGGTAAAGACCATATTACTTTATTAAAAGCATGGAAACAGGTTACAATGCATGCAGTTAATGTACATCTTTGCCTCTTGGGAAACGGGGAGTTAAGAAGCAGCCTGGAAGAATTTGTGCAAAAAAATGACCTGCAGAAAAGCGTAACTTTTTTTGGAAATATTTCCCATGTAAATTCAATTCTTGCCATCACTGATATCGGGGCCTTTTCTTCTTTATTCGAAGGATTAAGCATTGCTGTTATCGAAAAAATGTTTATGAAAATCCCTGTTGTCGCTACAGATATTCCCATGATACGATCACTGATAGTGCATGGCGAAACAGGTTTTCTTTTTCCTCCGAAAGACTATCATCGTTTAGCAGAATGCCTGTTGCTTCTAATAAATGATGCTGCATTAAGATTAAAAATCGGTAACCAGGCATACTGCTCAGTTCAGAAATATTCCATGTCTGCAATGATTTGTAAGCACAAAAATTATTATGAGGATATTATCTCCGGTTACAATTCCCGGTAAAATTTTTGTTCAGGTTTGCGTATTCTTTTATCTCTATTCTGTGCAATTCAACGGAATACCATTCCACATAGGTACAAGGATAATCTTATCGGCATCTGGTTTGCTGATCCTGTTATTCAATTGCATAAAACAACTTGACCATAGAAAAGATATTTTTATTTCCAGAGACCTGGTTGGATATATGATCGCCTTTTTAGTGCTGTCTTCTTTTTCCATCGCCTGTATCTTCCTGAACGGTACTTCAGATATCGAATTCGTGAAATATCCTCTTTCTCTTGTTTTTATTCTCCTGGCCGGGTATTGTATTTACTTCATGCTGAAAAAAGTATATAAGCAGGTAACGTATGAGATAATCATGTATCATATCATTATTGCCGTCCTTATACAGGTAGTTCTTTCCTTAACATCATTTCTCTCACCGTTGGTAAATGATATTCTCATCAGCATTCAATACGTAAGCGACCAGGATATTTCGAAAATTGAGGAAACAACAGGATTCAGATTGATCGGATTTGGCTCCACCTTTTTTGGTTCAGGAATCGTGAATGGTTATGCCCTTATGCTTATAGCCGTGCTTCTTAAAAAGAAAACGGCCGGCAGGTTGCAGGTATTTTTTCTTTCTTTTTTGTTCCTCGTTATTTTTGTTTTGGGTATGATGATGGCCCGTACCACTTTAGTCGGATTTATTTTGGCAATCATTTATTTACTTGTTCCCTCCTATTATTTTAATAAAAAGATATTGAGGAATAAAAGACGGTTTTTCATAAACCTGGTGTTGATTCCCGTTATCACTTTTTCCATGATTACTTTTCTTTTCCCCAAAACAATTGAAAATATTGAAGCTGCTGCCAATTTTGGTTTTGAAATATTTATCAATTATTCTGAGAGCGGGGAATTGGAGTCGGCTTCCACATCACGTCTAAAGGAGATGTATGTTTTTCCTTCACATCCGAAAACCTATATCATTGGTGATGGAAAATACTATGAACAGCCAGGAAACCCGGCAAGCGGTTATTATATGAATACTGATGTCGGTTTCTTACGTTTAATATATTATTTCGGACTTATTGGTATGCTGTTATATTTTTCTCTGCAGTTTCTTGTAATAAAAAATGCTGTTCGCCGCAACTCATATTATGCTGATGTGAAAAAATTTTTGCTGCTCAGTTTTATGTATTGTATAATATTAAATTTTAAAGGCTTTACTGATATATTTTTTCTGTCAATTATGTTTTGTTTTCCGGGAACGGCAGCAAAGCCTGCAGCATATTCGCAAATTCTTGGAGAAACGACTGTTTAGAAAAATGTTGAATTGTTTTTTGATCAGATGGGTAAATTGAATATAGAAATGAAAGGGAAGCGCAAAACAATTTTAATCATTTCCGCTTTCCCTCCCAACAACCAAACAGCAGGTCAGAGCAATACTAATTCAGTTATAAGCGATCTTATTGCTGAGGGATATGCAATTGACTTAATTACATTTTCATTTAAAGATCATATAATTGAGGAACCGGCCAGGTTTGGCTATAACAGAACAATTGGGAATCAAAGGCCACAGAAATATTTCTATTCATTACTTCTTCTGTTTCTGTTTCCGGTATACACACACAAATTCTCTTTCAGAATTGTTTTTTTTCTTTTAAAGAATCAACATAAGTACGATGTTATATATCTTGATTACAGCCAGGTATTTATATACTCACGGTTCATAAGGGAAAAAGACAAGGTTATTCTGATGGTACATGACCTGATGTTTCAGCGTTTTTCAAGAAAATTTAAAAAAGCATGGTATAAAAAAATAGTGATGCGATACATTTTTTTTTCCGAATCGTATTTCTTTAAAAAAGCTTCGCAAGTAATAGTGCCTTCCTTTAAAGATAAAACAATCGCAAAAAATTTGTACGGTATTGAGGCAACTGCAATTTTACCGAAGAATAGATTCATAATTTCTGAAAATGGTAATTCTTCAGTCAATTTAAAGCAATTTGTTTTTTTAGGCGCCTGGAACAGGAATGAAAACCTGGATGGTCTGAAATGGTTTGCACAGAAAGTGGTTCCGTTACTTGACCGGGAACTGGAATTTATAATTATTGGCAAAGACCTGCCTTCATCTTTAAAAAGTTTGCTGCCTGATACATTTAAAGCAATTGGTTTTGTGGATGATTTTACAATGCACCTTCAAACATCATCTGCATTAATTTCACCATTGTTTCTGGGTGCAGGAATAAAATTTAAGGTACTGGATGCACTATCAAATGGATGCAGGGTGATAGGAACAGATATCTCTTTTGAAGGTATTACTGTTCATTCAAAAAATATATTTTACAGCGCAAATACAGCGCACCAATTTGCGGATGCTATTCATTATTGCTCCAAAAATGAATTCGATCAGCAACTGGTTAAGCAGGAATTTAAAAATTATATCAGCAATTATAAAACACTGGTTGAAATTATTTGAATGCTGTTAAGTGGCTTCTGAGACCTGAATGGCTTTTGTATGAATGATAGACTGGACTTGACGATATCTGTTGTACTTTACCGGAATGATAAGCAACAGGTAGAATATTTAATTTCCTGTATTTCTAAGACAAAATTGAATTACAGGCTTTTTCTAATTGATAATTCTCCAATAAACGACTTAAGAATTTTCTCCGGGTGTAAAAATGTTACCTATCTTTTTAGCGGTGCAAATATAGGATATGGCTGCGGGC